>CALLLZ010000505.1 GCA_938008005.1 uncultured Marinicella sp.
CGGTGGTTAATTGGGATCCAGTTGATCAAACGGTGCTGGCCAATGAACAAGTGATTGATGGCAAAGGGTGGCGTTCGGGTGCTGAAGTCATTCGAAAGACGATTCCTCAATGGTTCTTGAAAATTACTGATTATGCTGATGAACTATTGGCATCACTAGATCATATGCCAGGCTGGCCTGATTCAGTCAAGACCATGCAACGAAATTGGATTGGGAAATCTAAAGGTTTAGAATTAGATTTTCAGGTTGAGCACTTTGGCCAGGTCAGTATTTATACCACCAGACCAGATACATTATATGGCGTGTCCTATATGGCAGTGGCACCAGAGCATCCTTTGGCCATAAAAGCGGCACAAGAACAAGCTGCTGCTGGTAATGATGAGCTGGCGGCATTTCTCAAACAATGCGGTAAAGAACAAAGCAATGAAGCAGCCATGGCCACCATGGAAAAGAAAGGCATGTATACAGGTTTGAATGCGACCCATCCTTTGACCGGTAAACAGGTGCCCGTATGGGTGGCAAATTTTGTGTTGATGACCTATGGAACGGGTGCAGTGATGGCTGTACCTGCTCATGATCAACGTGACTATGAGTTTGCACAAAAATATGATCTTCCCATAACTCAGGTGATTGATGCTGATGGAGACTTGTCTGATGCGGCGATCACTGAGAAAGGCGTTTTAATCAATTCTGAAAATTTCAACGGCATGGATTTTGATCAGGCTTTCGAGGCCATGAACAAACAATTTAAAGAAGATGGCACAGGCCGAGTCCAAATTAATTACCGTTTGCGTGATTGGGGCGTGTCAAGACAACGTTACTGGGGTTGCCCAATACCTATTATCTACTGTGATGACTGTGGTGCTGTTGCGGTTCCTGAAGAACAGTTGCCGGTTGAATTACCTGAAAATGTGGTGTTTGATGAAACGGGGGGATCACCGATTAAGAGAATGCCTGAGTTTTATGAGACCACATGTCCTAAATGTGGAGGGCCTGCAAAACGTGAAACTGATACTTTTGATACCTTTATGGAGTCGTCATGGTATTACGCACGTTACACCTGTCCACAGTATTCAGGTGGTATGCTCAGTGAAGAAGCCGATCATTGGTTACCAGTTGATCAGTATATCGGTGGTATCGAGCATGCGATTCTACATTTATTATATGCACGTTTCTATCATAAAGTGCTTCGTGATCAAGGCTTGGTGAATTCAGATGAGCCGTTTGTAAATTTATTGACGCAAGGTATGGTATTGAAAGACGGCGCTAAAATGTCGAAGTCAAAAGGTAATACGGTTGATCCACAAGACTTAATAGAACAGTATGGTGCTGATACGGTGCGTTTATTTTCAATGTTTGCTGCGCCACCAGAACAGTCTTTAGAATGGTCAGATGAAGGGGTTGAGGGAGCAGCCAGATACTTGAATCGCTTATGGTACCAGGTGACTACATTTAATGCTGCGGCAGCTGGAAGCACTTTTGAAAAGTCAGGTGACTTGGACAAAGAACAGCAAGCCATGCGTTTAAAAATTCACCAAACCATAGCTAAAGTCACTGATGATATTGGTGAACGACAAACCTTTAATACCGCGATAGCTGCAATGATGGAACTGACCAATGCCTTAACAAAGTTCAATGACGACAGCAATAACGGTTTGGCTATCAGGCATGAAGGTTGGTTTTGTTTGATTAAGATGATCAGTCCATTTGCACCACATATGTCACAAGCTTTATGGGAAATCATGGGTAATGAAGACCTGCTGTGCGATGCGATGTGGCCGAAAGTTGACGCTGTTGCTTTGGTACAAGATGAAATTGAAATGGTGGTTCAAGTCAATGGTAAGCTCAGGGCAAAGCTGGCTGTTTCTACAGATGCGTCCAAAGAGGCCATTGAAGCATTGGCATTGGCTGATGAAAATGTACAAAAATTCACTGCAGATAAAACCATCAGAAAGGTGATTGTGGTACCTAAAAGGTTGATAAATGTGGTGGTGTCATGAAAGGTGTTATGATGAAAAGAGTAATCGTTTTATTTGTATTGATGCTGCTTTCAGCCTGTGGCTACCACTTAAAAACAGCTGTGAATTTGGATGAGTCATACAATAAAACGTATATCCAACATGCGATCAGTGCACCTTTATACCGTCCCTTGGCTGTGGCATTATCCAATCAAGGCCTGAAATTAGTTAATGATGCAGGCGAGGCCACTGCTAAAATATTGATCATAAAAGACAGCTTGACCAAACAAATCCAATCGATCGGAACCAATAACCGTGTTCAAGAATATCGTTTGGATTATGAGTTAGTCTTTGCTGTGCACTTTTTAGATAGCACTGAAGTGCCCGAACAGACATTGATGCTGTCTCGAGATTATGCTTTTGACATTGGTCAAATTACTGGAACCCAAGCAGAAGAACGCATACTTCGCGAACAAATGCACAAAGACATGGCACAAATGATCATTCGCAGTATTTCTAGTCATTCAGCAGCTAAATGATTTAAACAATGAAACTTTATAGCAATCAATTAGCAGGGCAATTAAAGCAAGGTTTATTGCCGGTTTATTTGTTAGTTGGTGATGAGCCTTTGCAGCTACAAGAAGCGGGTGATGCCATCAAAACCAAAGCAGCCGCTCAGGGTTTTTCAGAGCGTGAAAGCCATTTAGTTGATACAAAATTCCAATGGCATGAGTTACAAAACAGTGCAGGTAATATGTCGCTGTTCTCTACCCAGCGTATCATTGATTTACATTTACCAACAGGTAAGCCGGGAGCCAAGGGTTCGGCGAGTATTGTTGCCTTCGTTGAAAGTATGCCCACTGATGTGATGTTGATTATTCGTTGTGATGAATGGAATGCGGCCAATGAGAAAACCAAATGGGTTAAAACCATTATTCAAAAAGGCGCTTTTCTGCGAGTTTATCAACCCAAAGCTGCTGAACTGCCTCAATGGATCAGACAACGTTGTCAATCCATTGGCCTACAAGTTGATAATGATGCCATTGGTTTATTGAGCCTGCGTTTAGA
>CALLLZ010000506.1 GCA_938008005.1 uncultured Marinicella sp.
GGGTTATGCGATTGGTTTTTTCAACTTTGTCATAAAAAATGCGTTGTACTTTCCCCATAACATATTCAGCCTTGGGTAGTCTAGTCAGTTACACTTTTCTTTTACTTCTATGAAAATATTGATTGTGTTTTCTATTTCATAGCGCTCGTTAGAGTAATGTTTGCTAACTTGTTATTGCTTTAGAATGGCTTTGCAACCACCAAATAAACAATCACTAACAACAACAACGCAGGAACTTCATTGAATACCCTGAACCAAATATGGCTGCGTTTTTCTGCTCCTTTGTGAAAGTTGTGGTGAATTTTAATGCACCAGTAATGATAGAAAATCAGAAAGCCCACCAAAACTATTTTGACCACCAGCCAACCTTGCTGAATGTATATATTCCATTGGTCTTGCGCTATTGAGTAAATCAAGAACACAGCTGAAATTACGGTACCCCAAAGAGTAAAGCGCATCATTTTGATCAGTCTATGCTGCATGCCAATCAGCATGTCACGTTTTGACTGATTAGTTTCACTGGCATGATTGACAAACAGTCTGGGTAGATAAAGCAAACAAGCAAACCAGCTGACCACAAAAAAAATGTGGAATGTTTTGAACCAAAGCATGAAATTTTCTCCTGATATACCGGCTTAAATATTGGTTTAATTAAATACTAACTAAAAGGATAACCTGATTTATCCATTAAATTTTCTGACATGAATAGACTTTCAAGGTCAGGATGGATGATTGTTGAGTTAGTCACTCTATCTGAAAATGCCCAAAGGGACAGATCCTCATCTAACGCGGAGATTGAAAAACCATTCGATTGCCTAAAGGGGCTCTACTTTTGGAAAACCAAGCTTAGCAACTGAGTTCTTAACAGCAAACAGAAAAAATGAATTCATCAGGATTTCTTTCAGCCAATGGTATAATGCCGTTTTTTTTGATAAACAACAAGTGTAGTGGACGTCAAAACCCCAAAATACATAATTAAACACGCCAATGAGAAGCCCTCTTTTGTTAAGCAACACTGGGTGATATTTTCGTTGTTGGGTTTGGCTTTTTTGACTTTTTTGATAGGTCGCTATAGTCATTTCGATGTGCTGCAAGCTTTTAAGGGTCAAAAACAGACCTGGGCTGAAATGAATGTACAACTGAGTGAAGCCAATGAAGCCAGTTTAAAAGCCATCAGTTTGTTACAAACCGAGGTCAATGTTAAACAACAAGCTATCAAAGAGTTACAACGTGATATTGGTATTATGAGTCAAGATAATGCTGCGTTGAAAGCTGAAGTTGTTTTTTATGAAAACTTGTTGAGTCATAAAGATGGCATAAAAAAATTACGGGTTTTTGAGGTACACGCTGAGACGATAAATGACTGGATACAGTTAAAAATTGTTTTGGCACAAAAATTAGAAAAAGCACAATTAGTAAAAGGTAAATTGAAATTAAAATTAAAAGGTATTCAAGGTGAAGAGGGTCAGACAATCAATTTAATTGAGAGATTTGAATTGGAAAATAATTTTGAGTTTAAGTACTTTCAAATTAAAAAATATACAATCAGTTTGCCGAAAGGTTTTAATCCTACTTTGCTTTTAGTAGAATTACAGAGTAAAAATAAGACTGTTGTCACAGAACAATTTCAGTGGAATGATATTATTAATCCTGCGAATATTGGGTCTGATAACAACGTCATCGCCACCCAAAACTAGTCATTTGGATAATACAATGAGGCTTCTGTTTAAGTCTGAGTCATGTGAAAACAAAAATGAAATTGTTTCTATTGATATGAGAATGGTTCTTACATAATTCGTTATTAAGAAAATTTTCAATTCAAAGGGATGATATTAAATTGCTTATAAGAGAGCATGGTTGTTTTATTTGGTTCATGCGTTATACAGGGTTCTCACAACATTGGAATCAATATGTTTGGCTCTAAAAATAACAAAGAAATAATTATGGCAAATAATAATCAAACAAATGGTGTAGACACCATCATCAGTCAGGAAACCCATATCAAAGGTGATCTGACATTCTCTGGAACATTGCACTTATTAGGCACTGTGGAGGGTTCAATCATATCCAACACAGACAACGATATGTTGGTTGTCAGTGATACAGGGCGGATCAATGGATCGGTTAAAACTGGTAATTTAAACATCAATGGTGCAGTGGAAGGTGATGTGACTGTTACAGGAAAAATGGAAGTGTCATCTCATGCGAGAATTAATGGCAACATTTATTATGTCAACATTGAAATGGAAACAGGATCCCAAGTCAATGGTCAGTTGATTTATCAAGGCGGGGATGTGACGCCGATGATCAGTAAAAAAGCGGAAAAAGATGGCAAATAATCCAATTCAACTTTCTCTTTCAGCAGCATCTAAAATAGGCCAACTGGTGTTGGAAGAGATGAACCCTGACTTGAAATTCAGGGTTTATATCATCGGCGGCGGTTGTTCAGGTTTTCAATATGGTTTTGCTTTTGAAGAAGGCCAAGCTGATGGCGATACCGTTATGGAGCAGCATGGAGTTGAGATGATGGTTGATCCCATGAGTTTTCCTTATTTGATGGGCTCAACAGTTGATTACCTAGAAGATTTGCAGGGCTCCCGGTTTGTCGTAAGCAACCCTAATGCCAAGTCCACCTGTGGTTGTGGCAGTTCTTTTGCCATTTGAATTACCATCGAGAGAAGTTATCGTGAGCCCTGATCAAATTCATTTTATTCGCACTGAGCTGGATAGATGTGCCAATATGCGCGAGCAAAAACAGCGCCTCAAACAATTAGAAAAATTTAAAACTTGTCATTATGTACCGGTTTATAAAGGTAATCACATTTATCCTGATTCTGATGATGAGTTTTATATATCACCAACTCCTTTGGGTGCAGAGAATAAACAAAGTTTTTTGGGTATATTGAATGATGAGCTGTGGTTTAGCTGTGGATTGACCCAGAAAGAAGCTCATGCACTTGAAACTCAATTAAACTGCCAGTTTGAATCAATACGCCAATATGCCATGGTTTTGGCTGATGACTTGGCTCATGTTGCATTGTATTCCAGAGGTTTGGACCTGTGGCAGCGACAAAAGGTGTATTGTTCCATATGTGGCACCATTAATCACCTGGAAAGCTCAGGGCATAAAATGGTTTGTGAAAATGGTCACGAGAAGTTTCCTCATATCGAACCGGCCGTAATAGTGTTGGTTTCTAAAGGTGATCAATGTCTGTTGGGTCGAAAACATTCTTGGCCGCCAAATGTCTATTCCACTTTGGCTGGATTTGTTGAAGCGGGAGAGTCAATTGAAGACGCGGTCCATCGTGAGATCTATGAGGAATCCAATGTGCGTATCAAGGATGTTACCTATTTTGGCTCACAACCTTGGCCATTTCCATCCTCGTTGATGTTAGCCTTCAACGCCGAAGCTGTGTCCGATGATATTCGCTTGGATGATGAGATGGAAGATGTGCGCTGGTTCAGTAAAGAAGAACTGTTGAAATGGTCTAAAGATGGTTCGATTATTTTGTCACCGCGATTCACTGTAGCAAATAATTTGATCAGTAATTTCTTAGGCCAAAGAATATAAGTGTGCTGATATCATGCCAATGACATTCACCGAATATTTATTGTTAATCGAAAAGATTCAATGTGTAACCCCCTCAACCAGTCAATTTCGTGCCTGAGTTACCAGAAGTAGAAACCACTCTCAGAGGAGTCTCTCCTTGGGTGCTCAAACAAGAGATCGAGACAGTAAATGTATATAATTCATCTTTACGTTGGCCGATTCCGGCTGAAGTCAATGACCTCAATGGCTTACGGGTGGAACAGGTTTTTCGGCGGGCTAAGTATTTGATTTTCAAGCTTTCTAACCATCAACACTTGCTGATGCATTTGGGTATGTCGGGTGTAATTCGTGTGGTTGATGCTGATGCTGAGTTGGTCAAGCATGATCACTTTGAGTTGGTACTAAACAATGGTCGTGCTATGCGGCTTAATGACCCGCGACGTTTTGGTTGTGTTTTGTTGGTTGGTAAAAACCTGGCTGAACACAATTTGTTGAGAAAATTAGGTCCAGAGCCATTGACTGATAAATTTGATGGTCAATGGTTAAAAGCACACTCAGAAAATAAACAGCTGGCAGTAAAAAATTTCATTATGAATAATCATATTGTAGTTGGAGTCGGTAATATTTACGCTGCTGAATCGTTATTTTTATCGGGTATAAACCCCAAGCGTGCCGCCAAAAACATTTCACTCACACGTTACCAATCGTTGGCTGAAAATATCAAGTATGTACTCAGTAAAGCCATTAAAGCTGGTGGAACAACTTTAAATGATTTTAAAAACACCGAAGGAAAACCTGGATATTTCAAACAAGAGTTATTAGTTTATGGTCGCCAAGGCGAGTCTTGTTAT
>CALLLZ010000507.1 GCA_938008005.1 uncultured Marinicella sp.
AACAAAATCGGATTTTTCTTCCCAGGCCTTGAAGTCAGCTGAGAAATGTTTTACCCATAACTCCAAACTTTTACCGACTTCTTTGATTAACATCAACTCATAGAAATTTACCCCTTTTTCAGGGTCAAACAACTTAAACATGCCAACCATCGAACCAGCTGAAGCAGGGTTCCAAACCTCTTCGAATTGACTGCCAAAAGCCGTACCTTGCCAAGATCCAACTAACCAGGTTACATCTGCTAAAGAGCCTTTGCCAGCTTCTGCAGTTTCAGCCAACTTAAAAGTGTGTTCAGTCAATTTGTCTTGTGCATTGGCTGTGGTTATCATCAGCATTAAAAAAACCACAGCCATATATCGATTAAACCAATTCATTATGTCATCTCCTGATTACGTCATTCTTGATCATAACGAATGAGTTATCAATTTTTCGACAATTAAGTGGTTTTTGTATCCGCAATGTATTGATCAACTAGAGACTCTAGAATGGTTAACGGTACTGCACCATTTTTCAAGACAACATTATGAAAATCTTTGATGTCATATTGATTCCCTAGAGCTTGTTTGGCTTTATCGCGTAACTCCATGATTTTAATCATGCCGACTTTATAGGCCAAAGCCTGACCTGGCCAAACAATGTAACGTTCAATTTCTGATACCACGTCAGTCATGGCCATGCCAGTGGTGTTTGCCATATAATCAATGGCTTGTTCACGGGTCCAGCGTTTGTGATGAATACCGGTATCAACAACCAACCTAACAGCGCGTAATAATTCCGCTTGTAAACGACCTAGATTACTGAAAGGCTCTTCTTGATACCCGTATTCCCATGCCAAACGTTCAGCATACAGGGCCCAGCCTTCTGCATAGGCTGTGAATCCAATATAGTTACGGAAACTTGGTAAGCCTTCTAATTCAGTTTTTATCGCGATTTGGAAATGGTGACCTGGAATCGCTTCATGATAAGTCAATGTTTTCATGCCCCACTTGGGAGTGGCTTTGATGTCATACAGGTTGGCATAAAATACACCTGGTCTTGAACCATCTGGCGATGGGCCTCTATAAGAACCGCCAGCAGCTGTTTTTTGCCTGTATTCTGGGACACGTTTAACCACAACATCAGCTTTGGGTCTGATATCAAAAATTTCATCCATGCCTTGATCAATTTCTTTGATCAATCGTTCATATTCGGCCAAAATCTGTTCTCTGCCTTCGTCGGTATCTGGATAAAGAAAACGTGGTTCTTCATTCAGGGCCTGCATTGCCTCTCCAACGCTTTGATTGCCATAACCTTCTGCATTTAAGATCTCCGCCATTTCTGCCACTATACGATCCACTTCAGATAAGCCTAATTGATGTAATTGTTCAGCGGTATAATCAGTGGTAGTCATGGCTTTGATGCGGCTTTGGTAATAAGCATCGCCATCGGGTAATTTCCACACCCCAGCATCATTGGTGGCTTGAGGTAACAGCTCATTGAACAAAGCCAGATAGCGGTCATAAGCTGGTAACACCACTTTATTCATGTGAGTGATCATCTGAGTTTTTAATGCTTGTTTTTCAGTATCATCCACTTCTTCTAAAGCCTCAACTTTGGTATAAAAGTCTTTAACTAAGGGGTTGTCTTCAACTTTTGGGTCGCGTAGGTTATGCAAATTTTCAATGATTTTTTCAATCACAAATTTGGGTGGTAATATCCCCATTTCATGTTCTTTTCGAACATATTTCAAAGTATTGTCAAAATAACGACCAATTTGTGAAACCCGTGATAAATAGTCTTCCGCATCACCTGCATCATCTACTTCATGGGTGTTACTCATGTAATTAACTATACCTTGGTAGCTACCACCCCGTTGGGTGACACTGTAACCATGGTTTTTATATTTGATGCTGTCCATTTCACCTTGTAGGAAGAACGATAAGATGTCATAAGAGATAGCAGCTTGACCTTCCAATTTACTGCGGTCGTACTCGTGCAGTTGTTTATAATCTTTTTTAAGTAATGCCAAGGCACGATCGTCTGCTTCAAATGAATTGTCATCTAATTCATCATTCCAAAACCCAATACCCAAGTCGGTCATCGTTTGCGGACTTTCTAAGACAAACTCAATAAAGATTTTTTCATAAAAATGATTGATAGAAAATGGCCTAAACCAAATCAGGTTGACCAAAAAAACTGTGACTACCAAAAGCAATATCAACAATGCTTTTTTGCTGTATTTCCAAACTTTACTTGCCATGTGAAACCTCTTTATTGATTAGTTGTGTCCGATTTAAGACGAACGAAATAGCTGCTTGTTACAATTCGATGAGCTTAAGTAGATCAGGGTCTCCTTAAGTCGCAGAAAATTTTGCAACTTCAAATGAACCTTC
This sequence comes from uncultured Marinicella sp., assembly GCA_938008005.1. Taxonomy (GTDB): domain Bacteria; phylum Pseudomonadota; class Gammaproteobacteria; order Xanthomonadales; family Marinicellaceae; genus Marinicella. Next base: position 2,371 of record CALLLZ010000507.1, read on the forward strand.
ATTCTGAAGCAGTTAGAACCACTTCAACCTCAACTTCTAATACATACTCGGGCATATACAAGCCTTTCACTTCTACCCAAGTTGCTGCTGGATAACGACCTTTTGGATAAAACTGTCTGCGTGTAGCAACTTGTGTTTTCATTGCAGACATATCGGTGGTGTACAAATTCTCTTTCACCACATCACCCATAGTAGCGCCATGTTTTTCTAATATGCGTCTGATCGACCCATAAACGGCTTCAACGGCCAATTTCATATCTGGACCAGGTGCTGTAATACCAGAAAGATATAAGCGGTCCCCATGTTGTATCACTTGAGTGAAACCGATTAGTTGCTCATAATCTTCGTAATGAGTGCGTTTAATGATTGGTTGAGAAGTACAAGCCATTAAAGTCATCGTCATGATCAATAAGCTGATTTTTTTCATAAGGGCAAACCATTTTCTGAGCCAAACTATATTAACCTCATAAGCAATCAATCACATGTACCAAAAGTCAGAACAATCAGCATTGATTAAAGTCAGAGACATCTTGTATTTATCAGAGCTTCCTTAACTGCCTTATTGTCACACCGAAATTAACAAACAGAACAACAACTGTTATACTCGAATTATGAAAAAGATATATACCTTACTGCTTTTTTTATTGGCCAGTGTCGGCGTTTTCGCCAGTAACCAACAGGTAAGGAACTATTTCGTCACACAGTTTCGAGCCATTGTTGATCCTTTGTTTGATGAAGGTGAAGCCACTCAACCTAAATTTGATGCTTTTTATGCCGCGATGGTGGATGGCTTATCCCCGCAGAAACGTGCTGAGCGTGCATTGGAGCTAACCATCAATCGATTTGTTGGTGCTGCGGATTATATTTTGGAACATGCTCAAAGTTGGCGAGGTGAAATTGAAACCAATTCACGGTTAGAAACACTCACCACCACTGCCTTGAATGCACCCCTAATAGAAATTCGTATGGCTGGTTTTGAACTTTATCTGGCACAATATAATTTAGAAAAATCGGTTGCACAAGTTGATCGTTTAGTTAAACAATTTGAGCAACTCCCTGAGAGAAATGCAGCGGGTGCATTATGGGCTATGGCTGCCATAGCGGCCCGAGGTATAGATCGGGAAAGGGTGTTTGATGAGATCATGACAGCCACAGAAAGTAACAATGAAAAAATCAGACGTGGTGCAGTTGAAGCTTTGGCTCGACTTGGAGGGCAAGAAATCATAGAACCTTTGTTATATATTGCGCGCAATGATTCATCGGCCTACATCCAAGAACGGGCTTTCTGTGGATTAGCACAGACCGGTACTTTACATGTTGTTGAGCGGTATTCAGCACTACCTGGTTTACTTGAAACATTACATGACCCAAGTTCAACTGAACAACAACACGGCTGGGTCTATCAAGCTTTGAAAGAAATCAGCACGTTTTATGATGTTGCAGAAAACCCTGATGATTGGGAAGATCGTTTGTTAGAAGTTGATATGCTTGAACTGTGATTAAAACCATCGATCCAAATCAATTCAAGACCATTGCTTGGAAAAATGGCCATGGTGAAACCACAGAACTGGCTATCAACTTTGGGGGCACATTAGAAAAATTCGATTGGCGGTTAAGTATAGCCTGTGTGATTGAAAATGGTTTGTTTTCTGATTTCAGTGGTTATTATCGTCAATTGATTTTATTAAAAGGTCAAGGTATAAAATTAACCCATAATGAGCAACAAAAAGATGAGTTAACAGTTCCACTTGCAGTGGCAGCCTTTGAAGGGTCCAATCAAACTTTCGGTGAACTGATCAATGGTCCAATCAAGGGTTTTAATGTAATGACTAAACAGAGTCATTTTAATGCTGATGTTAAAACCTTCTCACAACAACAAACCATCACCTGCTCAATAGCAAAGATAACTTTTATTTATGCGGTAAAACAGCCCATTATGATAGAAATAAACCAAGAATGTATTGAGTTACCTCATGGTCATTTATTCCAGGCTGCAAATGAAACATCACAGTTTCTTAATGTTACAGGTAAAGATTTTATTGTGGTTAAAATACAACCACAGTGAATTCATGTGATTGTTCAAATAAAAATGACTGAGAAACAACAAAGTCAAGATTTTAAATTATTTTATAATCCGAACTGACTTCCAATAACTTCCTTTCCAATAGGCGTTTTGTAAGTCAGAAATAATGACACCCTTGGAGGTTGAAGCATGTAAAAACTGGTTGTTTTCTAAAAACATCCCGACATGATAGCGCTTGCCTTGATCAGGGATTTTAAAAAACACCAGATCTCCAGCTTGTAAGTTTTGTTTTTTCACCTTTTTAAGTAACTGTGATTGGGCTTCAGTGGTACGTGGTAGGTGAAGCCCAAATTTTTCACTATAAGTTTTCATCACAAAGCCAGAGCAATCGATTCCCAGTTGATTCATCCCACCAAGCTGATAAGGTGTCCCTCGCCACTGGTCATATTGTTTATACAATTGCTCTAAGACAGATGTTTGATCAAGTGAGTTAGATGTGTGTTTGCATGCAGTAAGAGACAAGAGTGTAAGTAGGGTGAATAAAGTTCTCATATACATATTATATAACGATTAAATGATACACCCCACAGCTCGTCACTGCTGTTTTGAACGCAAATAAGGCAATGGGTTTTCAGCCTGAAACTGCTCATCTATGGCCAGCAGATCACGCAGTATAGCCACATGACCTTGTCCAGCTAAGGCAAATACGCGATGACCTTGCTCTGCTTGTTTTTGAATTTTGGCATATACTCTGAAGTTTCTATGCCACCAACTGGCTGCAGCATCGGCACCCGCAAAACCATCTTCAGCACCAACAGCGTTGGTCAATAAATATGAAGACTTGTTCTCCTTCTCTGATATAGGGTCATTGTTTTTAAGCATCAGTTCTTCAAGGTTGAGGTTGCGTTGGTCTTGGTTTAATTGATTGGTGATTTCAGCTCTTCTTTGTTTTAACATGGCGTCCTTTTTTGGTGCTTTTTGTGTCAGGTAGTCGAATAAAGGTTCTGCATTCCAACCAATGCTTCTCTCATCCAAACTCAACAGTTCTTTTACACCTGCCAACTTAGCGACCCTGAAACCAATTTGATACACTTCATTAACAGGTAGCGTAAAATGACCAGCCAGATAATCTTGGTATTGTTTATTGATGGCCTCAGTATTTTCAGGGTTAAACTCAAGCATCACAGCTGTGGGTTTGAATTGACTGATGTGTTGGCTCATTTCAGCCAAATAAAGTTGACTTTCCGTTGACATAACATTCATCACTTCGGTTTTAATCAAATCCAGACCAGGATTTGCAAAATGAAATGTTCCCACCAACTTAATGGGTGGTTTCTCAGATGGTTTCTTGGAATCGGCTGATGTTGAAAGACTGAATAAGGCAAGGCAAAGCAATAAAAACAAATTTTTCATGAGGTTAATTAAATAGTTAAGTAGATAATTAGACGAGCCGCTTGTTAATTTGTTACAAATTAACAAGCGGCTATTTTATTTTGATTTGACCTTGTTGGAATAGTATTAATAGTTTGGTGGGTTCAACTTTTTGCAAAATTAGGACAGAAATTATCTAATTAAAGCCAAGTGCTTTACTTACTTTTTCACTTTAGCTAGATTGGAGATTGTAAAGAAATTTGATGATGTAAAAATAACAATGGGATTGTATATCTTTTGTTTGTTCGCACTGGTTGTAGGGCATGAGTCTTAATCGGAGATCTTAAACAATAGAATATTTCTTAAACATACTTTAATAGGTGAAAACATGAAAAATTTGATATGTCTACTTTTGCTATCTCCAATGGCTTTTTCTGCACTCCCCGAAAAACCAAATGTGGTTTTTATAGTAATGGATGACTTTGATATTTTGGAAATGACTAAATATAAAGATCATTTCAAACAACCTTATAATCCATCGACAGAAATTAACACCCCAGAGCTAGACGATTTTTTTGAAAATAGTTTGGTGTTCGATAATTTTCATACCAATGGTGCCAACTGCACCCCCACAAGAGGTTCTCTATTAACTGGCCTATTCCCTTCCGACTTAGGCTTCTATAGAGCGGTACCCCTATACAGTGAACGGGGTATATACGAAGAGGCCACAGTTATTTCAGAAATATTAAACCAAAGTGATTATGTAACTGGATCCATAGGTAAATGGAATGTAGGTCATAAGGGCAGTAGTAATATGAACTCTGATGTTTTCACACCCACAGCGAAAGGCTTTGATTATTCACTCTGTACTGTTGGCTGTCAAATCGATAAAAATTTATCACCTAACAACCCAGTTAATTCTGGAAATTCTCGTAATATTTGGGGTTATCATGAATACAGCCGGTTCGAAGATAAAAGGGAACTTGGTAATAATTCATTAGCACAAATCGATTTCACTACCATAGGCTCAATCCCAACTTCAGAGGCTGCAATAGCAAGTGCTTCATTTGATGCAAATCAATACATGACTAAAAAGTTAACTGATGCGGCAATTAATTTTATAAGTACAGAAGGTGCTGATACCACCGAACCTTTTTATCTGAATCTTTGGTACTGGTTACCACACGGCCCTGATCATGTACCACTGGGTATCAAGGATTCTAATGGTGTATTAAAGCCCAAGTACAATAGTTATGAAATGCGTACAAAAGACGAAGGAAACTACAATCCGCCATTCTTTATGGGTACTAATGAAGATGGAGAGGATGTCATAAAATCTAAGGATAAATCGATATGTACTGATGAAGGTTTAGATGAACAAGGAAACCTGGTGATCAGTGTCCGAGAGGAACAAGACCTGACATGTAACAGCTCTCTTGGAGAGTACGCAGCTATGGTGACCCGTTTAGATGAGGCGATTGGTCGAGTCATTGACCAAGCCATGTTGATACCCAATACAATGATAATTATTATCAGCGATAACGGTGGCGCCCATGGACAACATGTATTAAGAGAACGTAATGACAATAACTATGGTACTGATCCTACACTGGTATTTAAAGGAAGTAAAAATGAAATGTACGAACGTGGAACCCTTGCACCAATGATGATACGCTGGTCTGGTGACACACCTAATTCGGATATACTTGAGCCGGGTATAATTGATGACTTTGTACTCAGTAGAGAAACTTATTCGACTTTAGCTAAACTTGCAGGTATCCAGTTGTCAAATACACAACAATATGGCCCAGATTTCACCCATACCCTGAAAAACAATCAAAAAGTTAACCCTTCTCAAGAGTCTCACAATTACGCCAATAACTTCCGTTCAGAATGGAAGGTCTCACCTCAACGCCCAGTGTTTTATGAAAATAATTTTGATAATCACCCATATTTTACTTATGTTGAGA
>CALLLZ010000508.1 GCA_938008005.1 uncultured Marinicella sp.
TGGTCGTGCAGTTAATTCAACTCAGCTCATTTCTACTGCATCACTTATTTATTCTGTATACAATCATTTTTCTACTCCAAAAGTGCTACAAAGCACAAAATTGATATAGAGGTGATTACGATGAAAAAACAATTTTATACATTAATGGCAATGCTGGTTTTTAACATAACAGCAAACAGTCAAAACCTAACTCAACAAAGCGTTGATAAGGCGGGCACAGTCATTGACAAAGTAATTGAGGCTTATGGGGGTTCAGATAAACTCAACAATTTAAATACGGTATCTGTTGAATTTGAAACAACTAATTATGCAGTGAATCAAAGTCGAAAACCGGGACCACCATGGGATGAAAATAAAACCAAAGGTCTAACTGTCATTGATTTTGAAAAACAGCAGTTTATCGCAAAGGTTGAAAGTTTAACTGCAACTCAAGAATTCAAGAATACCACCATTATTAATGGCGATAACAGTCAACAAATCGATTACCGCGCTCAAACCACTGCCCCTATCGCCGAACCTGATTTCATGAATACAGCTGGGCCCTTCATTCGAGTGACACCTGCATTGTTGGTTAAACAACTTATGCAGAGAGCTCATACTGCACACTACTTGGGGCAATCTGAAGTCGATGGCAGTATGCACGATGTGATTTCATTCGTAATGGAAGTGGGGCCTTCCATTAGCCTGTATTTTGACCAAAAATCTCATATGCTGAATAAAAGTGAACGTGTAGTTGGTGCTTTTGGCATGGTTGGGTATCGTTTTCATGATTACCAACAAGTCGATGGCATTCCATTCAATCAACGTTTTGAGTTATTTGTTAACGGTCAAAATAACATGCTTCGGAATAACAAAAAAACTATACTAAATCTACCTATAGCTGCTCACACCACAGTTAATAACAAGCTGACAATTGCCGCTCCGATCGAACCAGATCCGTTGTCCCGTCAAAAAATCAGTGAAGGTGTTTATCACATTGGTGGCAATGGTACTTATGCCATGTTCATTGAAATGGATGATCATGTCGTCGCTGTTGGTGGAACCGCTGGTATTCCCGAGCGAATTGCGCTGTTGAAGGAAGTCGTTCCAAATAAACCCATCAAATATGGCGTATTAACACATCATCACAACGATCATATTGTGGGTGCTCAAGCCTATGCAGATGAAGGTACAGTCGTGATAGCTGCAGCTGCGCATGAAAAAGTGATCAGTGATTCAACAGAAAACAAAACTTTAAAAATTGAAACCGTCAAAACCAGACGGAAGTTCAACAGCGGAGATCGTGAACTTCAAATAATTGATATTGGCCCAACTGAACATACAGAACATTTACTCATCGCCTATTTACCTAAAGAAGGCATCATGTTTGAAGCCGATCATTTTGGTGCTCGTTCGTTCGAACATATTGCCCCAGCCAGCCCAGCTGCACGCTCTTTCGCTAAATCATTGAAACGCAATAACATCAAAGCGAAATCAATATTCTCAGCTCACAGCCCGGTAGCTGCCAGTGCTGACAACTTAAAAACTGCAGTTGAAAAAGCCAAAAACCTAACCAATAAGAGTTAAGAAATATCTAAACATGTCGTACCTTTACTGCTTTATGGAAGTAAAGGTTACGGCACGTTAAATACAAATTTACTCTTTACAGTACGTTATGATTCATCCACCTTTAACTGATTAAGTTAAACAAGTCTATAAAATAAAATCTTACTGTTGGCTACACTTATGTTGAGGTCTCTATCAATTAATACTGACCTTTTTAATTCCTCACTATAAAAAATCCTGTGGATGTTAACCCCAGATCATTGAATTAAGTGTTTTAGACCTTCTTTTACGGCAAGTTCACCAATTTCCTTACCCATAACGTTACCCACTGTAGTTGAATAACGGTAATGAACGCCATCATAAATACGTGCATCAGAAACCTCTTGGACAAAATCTTCAACACTCGTCCAACTTCGCTTAGCACCCATCGCAGTGACACTGTTTGTTGACAATACCGGCATCGAAGCATTACCAATTTCTGCTTTGAGAATGGCTCCAACAGTACCAGCAACCACACAATGTGCACAAGGATACTCCGGGTGCATCGGGGTAGGAATAAAAGGTGTCCAACTGGCATCTCTGACAGTTTTTTCATTATCATCTATATCAGCATTTCTAATCGCCGTGATCGGACGCCAAAAATTATAGTGGTGTTTGGCATCAAACACAGCAATCAATGCATCATCTGTTGCTTGTGTAACCATAGCAAATAAACGCGCATTTTGAGTTACAGTTCGCCCATTTTGCATCGCCACAGAATGAATCACACCATGATAAATAGGCGGTAAGGTTGCTTCCCAGAATTTTGCCACTTCGGTTTGTTCTTTGGTTCGAATTTCGCTTTTTCTTGCTCCAATTTCTTTAACTTCATTAAAGTCTTTGACCCAACGTTCACTGTTTAATGCAGGTGGAGGACCTGGCCTGAACTGTGAAGCACTGTCTAAAATCCAGGGTTGTCGTTTCGGCCAGTTGGGAACAGCAGGGATAACAGTTGGTACATAGGCTCCAGCAGTTGTGTGTGGGCGGTAAGAATCAATTTGATCAATCCTGTCTTTCATACGAGCACTGAAAACCGCTTCAGCTGCATTTCTACCAATAGCTATTCCAGCTTCTTTACCTATCCCCTCAGGAATATTTTTCAATGCCTTTATATAGACAGCTTCTATTGTTACTTTTTGTTTCGGCAAAATTTTTAATAAGCTTTGATAACTGGCAGCTGCAACAGCTGCTTCAACAGAAGCACCTTCAATAACATCTTGATTCTTACCATTGGTTCTGTATTCTCTCGTAATGTCATTGGTTGCTTGATAGATAGCAGAGTGAATCAGTGCCATAGCTCGATTGGCAGGAGGTGTATATAGTTTTGATTCCACCACAATATTGCGAGCTGTTATATTCCAGTCAGTCACCACATCAGCTTGACTGATTGGTATCACAGACAATATGAGCAAAAACAGTACCCAAGAAGAATGTTGCTTTGATTTTTCCATAATAATTTCTCTGATTTCAATGTTCCTGCAGTTTTTCATTTATA
>CALLLZ010000509.1 GCA_938008005.1 uncultured Marinicella sp.
TGGGAGGGGGTGGATGTATCTGGTACCAGTTTAAGTTGTGTGATTATTGATAAATTACCATTTGCTCATCCCAGCGAGCCGGTGCTTAAAGCGAAAATAGAACACATCAATAAAAATGGGGGTAAGGCATTTTTTGATTTACAAATACCCAAAGCCATTATCTCCCTCAAACAAGGTGCAGGCCGTCTGATACGTGGTGAAGAGGATCGAGGTGTTTTGGTGATTTGTGATCGGCGGATCACCAGTAAGTGTTATGGGCCCACTTTTTTAAAATCTTTGCCAGATATGAAAATCACCCATGAAAAGCAAGATGTATTGGAATTCTTGAACAAAATTTAATAAATTCACAGAAAAAAAGTTAAATTCATGTTATTTTTGTAGTCATGAAAACCCTTAAAAGTTATAAAAACTTATTTACAGCTTTGACCTTAAGCTGCACCATTGCCTATGCACAAACGCCTGCAGATGGCTGGAAGATAGAAAACATCCACGGCCCTTCACAGGTAGGTATAGTTGATAGCATTCCAGTAGATGTTAATCAAGATGGTATGATGGATGTTGTTTCTGCATCTATTGAAGATGGCCACTTACGTGCCTATATTAATCAAGGGAATTTAGAGTTTGAACAACAGTACATCAGTACAGAAGTCCCAGGAGTATTCAGAGTTTCTGCCACAGATCTTAACAATGATGAACGCATAGATTTTCTGATACCATCAATTGAAACGAATGAAATTATTGCGCTTATAGCTGATCCTAATTCCCAACCTTATGGGTACCGCAAACAAATCATTGCTGAAAATGTTTTGTTGCCTACAGATGCTCAGGCTGGTGATTTTAATGGTGATGGATTAATGGATGTTGTTAGCACCTCTTTTGAAGAAAATTTATTATTGTTGCATGGACAAAATAACCAAGGGGGGTTTAGTAAGACTATTCTTTCTGATGTAGTCATGAACCCAAGAAAGTTGGTAATCGAAGACTTTGATAACGACCAACAACTTGATATTCTGTTGGCCTCATCAGAAGATAATAGTGTGCGCCTTTATAATAACAACGGGGATACATCATTTGCTGAAATACTTATCTCTGATCAGTTAGCCGGTATCAGGTACATCAATCGATGTGACCAACCAGGGGCTGACTTTCCAAACTTTGTTGCCGGAGTCACTGGTGCGAATACGGTGTTGTTGTTCAGTAACATAGAAAACAACAGATTTACACAAACTATAATCGATGATGACTTACCTGAAGCAGATGTTGTTCATTGTGCAAACATAGACCTAGACCAGGAGTTAGAAATTGTCAGTACTTCACGGTTTGAGGGGACTATTTATAGCTTGGAAACCTCTGGTCCAATAAACAAGCAATTAATTGCAAATATGAGAGATGGTTATATTACAGTTAACGTGAGTGACTTTATAGGCGATAAAACACCCTTAATTCTTACTCAGGCTTTTTTTGAAAATCGAAACTTGTTTTATACTCCTAATCAAGTCAATCAGGAAACGGTGGTTTGGGAAGACTTTCCAGATGGTGTGACAAAGGTTACACAAGCTGATATTAATCAAGATGGTGTTCTAGATTTTGTGGCATCAAGTTTTATCGATGATCGGGTTCAGTGGTATGATGGCACAAACAACCGACATCACATAATTGCTGAGAATATAGATGGTGCCGCAGATATTGTAGCGATTGATTTTAACCAAGATGGCTTAACTGATATTGTTTCTGCTGCTTCATTTGACAATCGGTTTTATTGGCATGTCAATATGGGGGGAGGAGAGTTTGAAACAAAAGTGTTATCTGACATGGCTTCTTTTGCTAATTCTGTAGAAACAGGTGATATTAATGGTGATGGGAACCTTGATGTTATTGGTACTTCTGCAACAGATGATGCTTTGCGTTGGTTCGAATTTACAAACGATTCCATTCAAACAGTTTTAATTGATGATAATAATGATGCTCCAAATGATGTCGTAGCTGGAGATGTTGATGGGGATGGAGATGTTGATTTAGTGGTGGCTAATTTTTTCTCAAATGATGTCATATACTACAGTAATTTAGGCTCTGGCTTATTTAAGAGTGAGAAAATTATTCAAAACAGAGATCGTCCTTTTGCGGTGTTGTTGTATCCATCTCAAGAACCTGACTTATTAAACATAATTGTAACTGTATCAGGAGATAACCAGGTTTGGCTTTTTGAGCAACAGCAAGGAAACCAATTTAACGAGATTCTGTTAACTACAGAAATCACAAACCCCAGAAAAATGAGTTACGACCCTTTGTTAAATCAGCTGCTAATTACATCACCAAATGACGAAACTGTACTTAGAATTGAAGGATTTTTTGATGGTAGCCCTTTGGCGCCCTTAGTCAATAACTATGTGGGAGTAAGTGATATTAACTTAGGACATACATCTGGAGAGTATTTAAGTGGTTCTATTGATATGAACTCTATCATTATGTTCAATAAAAAAGGAGATTTAATTTTTAAAAATGGTTTCGGAGATTCTGTAGATTGAATTCATCTACAGACGTTATTGATTTGTTTTTATCTCGAAATCAAATTTTACCTTAATGTACTGACTGAATAAGTTTATTTTTCTATGATTGGATTTTTGCTACAGTTAGGTTGCCATTTGTTGTGCCATATGTCTGCGTAAAAGCCGTAAAAGTAATGGCTTTCATTACAGATTACATAGTTTGTTCCTTTGCCCTCTTTATCATTGAGATGAAATGCATAAATTTTAATGTTAGCCGAGTTGAGTTCTGTGACTAATTGTTTTTCACTGACAATGAAGTTCCTGCTTAATGCCACTTCCGTGACGTTGTTTTTTTTTAAATACTCCACTACATCTCCCTGATATTTTTTCAATAGGTTGCCAGTTGGCATTACTGATTTGATACCAATTTTCTGAGCAAATTGTAAGTTTTCCCAGTCAAATATTTCCATTATTAATCTGTCATTATCAATAAACTGTTTGGTAAAGGAGCGAACATTTCGTACTTTATCGGTAATTAAAATAGCATCAGGATGTGTCATAAACCATTGATTAATAGCTTTAATATCCATTGGAGTGTATTTGTTGAGAATTTTTGTTTTTAAAAAATCAGAAACATTGGGTGGTATATTACCGGTATAACCAGTCAATTTTTTCCACATTTTCCAATCATGAGTCGCTACAAAATGCCCGTCAGATGTTTTTCTGATATCTAGCTCAAACTTTTTAAAACCGTTTTTATAGCTTAAATTCAGTGAGTCAAGGGAGTTGGTGTAATTATGCCCATCAATTTGACCGCCTGCATGAGCAATGAATCTACCGTTATCTAAAGCATAAGACATTTTCTGCTTAGAGCTTAAAGCTTTGGCACTGTGCTTATCTTCATTTGGTAAAGAAATGGTTAATATAAGCACCAACATAACGGAAAAAAGAAGTAACATTTTCATCATATTTTATTGGTCATTATGTATATCATTAATGTATCCATGGCCAAAAATTAAGTCATATTGTATTTGCTCATAAAATGAAATTATTTTTAAAGATTCTGATGTTAGACTATTCTTCTGCAAATAAATATATTTGAGCAGGTCAGTGTAATCAGTGTCATTGACAAAGTCATTCATAAATTTATAGAAAGGAGATTTAGGTTGGTGATTAGTTAGTTCAAAAATTTTTATTGCTAATTCATTCATCCCGAGTAGTGTTTTTTGTGCTGTCTCAAATTCAAAATTTGACCAAATTACATAAGGTACTTTGTGCATAGTTTCATATGAATCTAAGGGGTTATTCTCATCAAACCCTAGAAATTGTTTTTCTAATCGCTTTCTTCTGGTTTTATTAAAACGGTTAGGATATTTTTGAAACATGAGCTGTTCTCTGATTTCAGGTAGCCCTGGTTGATGGTCTCCAAGGATTAATATAATTGTTTTTTCAGGTTTTTTTTCAAAATAATTAATAAGCTTTTTTATTGCTTTATCAGCTGCATTAAGTGCATTTAGGTATGTTTTAAGGTGTTTTTCACCCTTTTTACTGTTAAGAGGTTGATCAAGTACGGGCTCTAGTGTGCTGTTATCGTAAGCGTCATAGTTCCAAGCTCCATGAGTTGAGTTTGTAAATGCATAAAGAAAAAAGTTTTGCTTGGTTTTGCTGGATTTTATTAACTCATCAACAATTGCTAAATCAGATGGATAGCGACCTGCAATATCTAAAACCACACCTTCTTTTTGGTATAGACTTACGATTTCTTGAAAGCCCAACATTTCATAAACCTGCAAGTAGTTGAAATAGCCAAGACTTGAAGCTTGTATTACCTTGGTTAGATAATCTTTTTTATGAAATTCCCAAGCAATACTTGGAATGGGTCTGTTTGGTAAATCAATAAAGGGTATAGAGTAAGTTGGGAAAAAATGTTTTGAGAAACCAGTTAAAATTTCGAATTCGGCATTAGCGGATCGGCCGCCAACTTCGGGTGAATATACAAATCCGCTCAAGTTGTTTTTTTGTAGTTTATGAAAAAAAGGAATGGGATCTTTGGTGGTTTTAATGCCAAAATCTTTTGGGTCAATAAATGACTCTATCAAGTATATAATTACGTTTACTGGTTCGGGTTTAGTGGTTGATTGTGTTGCTATTTGATTAATATTTAAATCGATTTCTTTGATTTTTTCTTTTGAGTATCCATTGGGTTTAGTGCTATCCACAACATGTAGTAAATTTCTAATAAAAGTTGTAAATAAACCATACTTTTCTGATGTTGAGACTAAATGTGACCTGCTTTTCCAGTTTGTTGCCAATTTGAGTAAATTATCTTGCAGCCCTGAAAAAAAGATTGATGAAATAAATATGAGCATAAATAAAGAAAACACCTTAAATTTGCTCGAGTTTGCAAAAAAACTAATAGGTTTTTCAATCTTTTTTACTAAATAAACTAGCCCGGTTGAAACTATCAATGTAATTATTGTAATCAGAAGGTAGTGTTTGAAAATGTTCCAAGTCATGACTACTTGATATAAGTATTTGAAGTCCATTGGTAATACAGGGGTATTTAAGTATTTAATTTTTTCTAGGTTGATAAAAATAAAACCAATGTAAAGAAAAGTTGTGACCAAAATACTAAGGCCAATTCGCCGCAAAAAAGCAAAAAGAAAGAGCCCTAAATTTACCACCAATAAGACTTCAATTTTTAATCCGAAGGCAGTTATTCTTGCACCATTAAATTCAGTAATTCTGAATGCAACAAAATAAACAAAACATACAAACACTGCCAGGGTAACAGCAATCAGGGAAACAGAAAGCATAAAATTAAGCGTGCCAGTGTGTTTTTTCATAAAAGTTACTGTGTGTCGGTACTTAATTAATAGTGATGTGAGTTTTGATTACGAATATCAAAGTTTAGATGATACTTCAAGTCCTGTACGATATTAAAGCATTTTTTATCTTCTATTTTAATGAACTTTAGAATGAATTTCTCAAGGTTTAAAAAAACAATTTTTAATGCACAAACTAACTATGGTTTAAATCGGTTACACTGGTTAGAGAGTTTAAAAGTTTTGTACAACTACAGCAATGATACGTATGAATAATACTGTATAATCTCCTTTTTTTGAGGGCAGATCAGTAGGTTGATTTAATTTCTTTAGGATTAATTTGATACGTACTGTATTAATAACTAACTAAAATTAATGAAAAAAATTATACAGCTAATATTTATCCAGACATTTTTTTCAGTTCTTTCTTATTTGCTCTATCACTTATTTCGGTTGGCTTTTGGTCTTCCTGCTAAGTTTCAAATGTCCACAATTGGTTTTGTGTTTGAACAAGTAATGGTCTTCCTCACAATAATCATTATATATGCTTTGTCTAAAAGGTTGAGGCTTTCGGTCATATTAACATTGGTTTTATATTCAATGTTTTTAGTGGGTAATTACCTTAAAGTAAAAATATTGGGCTCGCCTCTATTCCCAAGTGATTTTGTTTTAATTGGAGATCTGATAAGAACATGGCAGGTATGGATTGTTTATACACCGTATTTGGTTTTGATTTTAGTTCTGATTATCAGTTTTATTTACTATGAGATTAAGACAAAAAAGAGAGAAAAAGTATACTCTCTGACTATTTTGGCTGTCATTATTGGCGTGTTTGGTTATGTAGTTATTTTTCAAAACGAAAGTACACGCTTACTACTCAGAAGTTATGGTATTAAATACAGTAAGAATGTCAATCTGATCAAAAAGAGTATGCAATATGGGTTTGTGACTAATTTTTCACAGGCTTTATTTTTTATGGGTAAAGTTGAAAAGCCTAAGAGCTATTCAGAAAGTACGATAAACAATCTGATACAAAAATATGAACTGAATGAACTGACTTCATATAGTGATAATCGTGTTGAAAAGGTTGTTATTCTGATGGTGGAGTCTTTTACTCACCCACCAATGTATGGGTGGCGTCTTTCTGAAAGTGTGACACCTAATTTTGATCGTATAGTGAGTGGTCATTTAACTGGTGCAACCATTTCTCCTGTATATGGTGGTAAGTCGATTAACGCAGAATTTGAGGTTCTTACAGGTTTAAGTAATAGGTTTACCCCTATAGAAACAACGCCATACAAAGAATTTATTGATGAACCAATACCAAGCCTGGCTAAAAGTTTTCGAGACAACGGTTATGCAACTGGTGTTGTTCAAGCGATTCCTCTGAAAGGTTTTGGATATAGGCGTGTTTATGACAACATTGGCATTGATAATAAAATAGGCTTATCAAGAGGAACTCATAAAAAAGATCCATCTGGCCGCAGTGTTCATAGTCAAGTTATTGCTGAAAATATAATTTCATTATTGGAAGCTAACTCAAAAACATTTGTGTTTGCTTTTCCAAATTCATCACATTCGCCCTGGCATATAAGCCACTACCCAAACTCAACTCTTCAGATTGAAAACGGTGAAACTTTAGCCATTGATAAAGAACAAACACTGGCTTATTTCAATGCCCTTAAGCACGTAGATTTACTGACTGGTGAATTAATAGCTCATTTTTCTGCAAACGAGGAAAAGGCCATGATATTAATCGTAGGAGATCACCAACCAAGTATACAGAATTACAATCAATTTATGGAAGATACTGAGATTGAAAGTGGTTTTACAAGAATGGTGGTGAAAAAATACCAAACAAATTTTGGTGTTTGGACAAACTTTCCAATTGAACATGATTTAGACAGTTTTCTCAGTTTAAATCTTATTCCATCTTTTGTGATTAAAAACACAGGGGTTAAAGTGAATGGGTTTATGAAGTTTATGATGGTTTTGGCTGATAAGTTTTCAGTGGTTTCTCATGTTTTTAAAGAAAAAAACAATTATATTCAAGAAAACTTATCTGAAAAAAACAAACAACTTATAGAAGAATACGAGCTCATTCAATATGATATATTATTTGGTAGAAACTATATTTATAAATATTTTGAAAAGTAAATGCCAACTTTGTGGATCATTGACATTAACTTTTAAAGCCACAATAAATGGAATTATTTTGTAAAAAGCATGGTTGTATAATGATATGTATAAGTTAATGTTATTTGGCTTTTTGATTACCACTTTTGTGATGCTAAATATATATTGCTTTGGGATGTATGTGGATGCAGACACGCTTTTTCCGTACCGTTATATTAATGCATTGCTCTCAGACACCCCTAGTTTATTGATAGTTCAACCAGGGTCACGAATATTTATAGAATGGTTTTATAGTTGGATTGTAATGATGTTTACTCATCAGATTGAACGGTGGAGTGACGGAGTCTTATTTATAAATTGTGCTTTGTTGTTTTTCGGAATTGGGTATTTTTTAAAGCACTTAAGATTATTTGATATGAGTCAAATCATTTATTTGTTAATCAGTGTTTTTGCGGTGATTCCGGTTTTGGGTGTGTTACAAAACAATTACGTTCATTATTATATGTTCATGCATGGTACACATGCTTTTTTACTTCCTTTTGTGTTTGTATATTTTGGTTTTTTGATGAAACATTTAAACCAGGATGAAACCAACTGGTTCGGTGGTTTACTTCTGTTGTTGATTTTAAGTCTGTTAGTTGCCTCGAATTTATTGATAGTCCTGATGGTGGTTGGTCCATTGATCTGTGTATTATTGTGGCTGCTTGTTACGGGCTTCAGTGACAAGCAAAATATCTTCAGTGCATTAGGGTTCTTACTGATATCTGTGGTGTTGGGTGTGCTCTTATTATTTAGTTTTGAACAGCTTTTTCCTCACATCTCTTTGATGAAAAATAGTTACCCGATTTTGGAGCAGGGTTGGGCTCAATGGTTTACCGAAAACAGGACGTTCAGGCATTTATCAGACAGGAGTCGAAGTGGTTACATACGAGAAGTGATGTTAATGGCAGTGATGACAGCCATATTTTGTTTGATATATTTTCGTAAAAAACCGCATCAACCATTTTATTTATTGGTTGTGTTTTATCTTGCTTCATTTCTTGGTTTTTTCTTAGTAGCTTGGTTAACCAATAAAAACCACATCAGATATATACCTCATTTGATGTTTCTTGCTCCATTAGTTATATTTTTGGCGATGAAGCAGTTGAGGGTTATCAAATCTTTTGCCCCACTTGCTGGACTTATGTTTTTATCATTTCTGCTGGTGCTGATATTTAAAGGCCATTCAAGCTATGATGAAAAGAAACGGTTTAAAGTGGGTTTGAGTGATATAAACAGTGAACTGATGAATGTCAAACAACAGTATGCTTTAAACGGTGATGGTTTAAGCGACTATTGGTTCAGCCATTCATTTGTGGATGATTCTTTGCTCGTACTTCCGATGACTAAGGGCGTGAGAAAAAACGTCATTAAAGCGGTTACTTGGGCGACAGATTTAAATACATACTGGCAGTTTGAAGAAAACCATAAAATTCGCAGAAAGTTTAATTTTGTGATTAATTATAAGTTTTTGGATAAAAGCAGATGGGTTATTAATGAACATGTTATGCAACAAAACTTAGGAACATATGATGAGGTTGTTAAATTCAGCAAAGGCATCTATGATTATCAGGTTTATATCTATAAAAAAGGAGTACAATCAGCAGCGCTATATATGGGTTTGGAATCCTACTTAACAACGATTGAGTGACATAATTGGTTATGGAAAAATTTACTTATCAAGAGATGTATGATGATGAACGAGATTTTTGGTGGTATGTGGCAAGACGTAAAATTCTTAACAGTGTCATTAAAAGTTTAAAGCTCAAGTCGCCCAAGGTTCTTGAAATTGGTTCTGGGTCAGGAGGTAACGTCAAGCTTTTAAATAAGTACGGCAGTTATTTAGGCATTGAGAAAGAGTCACATGCCATTGAGTTATCTAAAAGTAGACACCCTGATAAAGAGTTTTTGTGTTTAAGTGTTCCTGAGGACTTATATCAAGTTGAAACTAAATTTGAATTTATTGCCG
>CALLLZ010000510.1 GCA_938008005.1 uncultured Marinicella sp.
CTAAACAAAGTCTTTTTCAATACATCGAAGTGTTCTACAATCGTCAGCGAAGACATTCATATCTGGGCTATGTTAGTCCAGCTGAATTTGAGCGGGCATATGCCCATTAATTATTATGTCCGTTAATCTGTGGCAACCTCATACTCATAAATAAATTCTTCTATTTGATCCCTTACGTTATAACCATTTATAGGCGAAGTATTAAAGGGGTCCATTATTTGACCGGCGCCCATTAGGTTAAACGTTAGATAACCTGGTATGTGACCTTTAACGTTTACGCCTGTTATTTCTAGGTTATTCAGCCATTCTTTTCTGTTTAGAAGAGTTTGATCATCACTGTAAGTTTCGATTAATTCACTTTTTAATACCTTCACTTTTTTTAGATCATTCTTTTTTAAATAATTCTCTAGTTTGTAGACAATATCTTCAATTTTTTTTCTATTTTTCAAAGTAGATAAGTTCAGCATTTTGAACCAGGCCAATGATTCAACGTATGCTTCATCCTGCAAGTGATACAAACCAATCAAAGACATTGCATAATGATTCCCATATGAAGCTGAACGCTTAAAATTTTCAATAGCAGACTTACGGAACCCTCTCCTGTCATCATCTAAGCCTCTTGCCAAGAATTCGCGGTCCGGCATAATTACTTTCCCAGCCTTGTCGAAATGAAGGCCAAATTTATTTTTAGCCACTAAATCACAGCTACCCAAAACCAATAAGAAAAAAATAGTAATTTTTTGCATAATTATCTCGCAAATATTTGTTATCTATTATTATAACAATGTATTAATTTGGATTACAATGGAAATCGTACCTATTTATTCGTACACAAATCATTGGATTAATTCTCAAAAAACACTTGATCAATCATTTTATGATAGCGTTGAAAAGTTGATATCCTTTCATTGATCAGAATTGAAAAAACAGACTCTTTTGAGCAAAACTTTTAATACAAAAACAAAAAAGCCCAGAAAAAAACTGGGCTTAGGTATGACTTTTTTAACCGCTATGACCTCATTTCATAACGAAATTACCTTGCAGCATTTGAGTTCATGGTTGAATTCCTGCCACTGTCACGGGTTTGAGCCATATCTCGCATACCGTCAGTATGACACTGACCAGTTTTATGGCCCCTGTTCACTGCTCCAGATACTTGTCCACGAGACCTTTCTGTGGTGCCATCTTCTGGATCTGATAAAATCAGGTCTGATGCAAAGTTACACCAATCCGGACGCCACCATTTATCGGTAAATGAGGTGGTGTAGTAGTTGACTTTGCTTCTGGCACTGGTTGGAATTCCAGCTAACCAAGCGCCACCGCCTGATACCGTTAAGTTGCTGTTATATCCACAGCCAACACCAAAGATATTACCCAATGCGGCCAAATTGCCGGCAAGAGGGGTTCCTTGATATGGGGTACCTACAGATTGAATCAGACGACCAGCACCCGCATTATCTAAACCACTCCAATAATATGTATATAAATGTAATGCTGCTGCCCCACCCTGTGAATGAGCCACGATACCAAATGAGGGGAAATTATCACCATAGGTATCAATCAACCTAGCAAATGCATCATGAGATCGATTTTTATTAAAATCTGCAAATTTAACATAATTACTAAATTGCGATTGCACATTACCCCATACATCACTTGAACAATAACCATGCACTAACATAAGCTTACCACCAGCAGCCTTCTCTCTATTTTGTAAAGAAATTGGCTTATCTCCTTTCAACATAGATTCATTCAAACCACCTGCATAGCTTGCTTTGGATGCTGCTGCAATTTTTGGTAAATGAAGTGGTAAAGTTTTAATATTCAATACACTGATGTAATGATCACTGTCTTCAATACGAACATTCTTTAATGCATAAGGAGCTGAAACATTTTTTGACATTAACCAACGATCATCCAATTGTAAATTAACTTGACCATCATTAATATCTACCATTGTAGAGAGCCAGGCTACTGAAGTTAATTCAGTCGTTTTGCCGACTTGTTGTGTACCCCAAACTTCTGCCAAAACTCTGAATCGTGTACTTTTGGCTGCAGTATCAACACCAAAATTTAAGTCAATCTTATGTGCCGAAGAATAACTGCCGACGGCTGCCTTACTATTAAGCACCATGTCTGACTCAATTACTGGAATCACATGCTCAACTGTTCTAAAAAAAGGCTTGCCTTCTGGCGTAATGCCTTGTGAAATGACTTGAACTTGATACAAACCTGCCTGCTCTGCTTTAAACTGCCCATTGAATTCACCATCCAAAGCCGTTTTATCAAATGCTGCACCATCGTCAAACATTGTAGTTTCATCAATCATGCCATCTGGCGAGGTGATACGCATATAAGATGAGTTGATGAGTTGTAAATCGCTTCTAACCATAGAAAACTCAGTCTCATCACTGAAAGCAAAAGCATTCACATTAATTACATCACCCACTAACTGGCCAGGCGTGCTGATGAATGATTTCAAGCGATATGGGCTGTCACTACTGATCATTAAATAACCATTTGCATTCTGCTTAGCGCTGATACCAATTTCATAGCGACCAGAGTTAAGGTTTTGAATATCAAACTGCGTGGCTGGAAACTGCTCATCCCCCATACCCAGTTTAGTTTCGCGTGAGAAATACTCTATGGCTTGATACCCATTGTTTTTTTCTGCTGTTTGCCCTTTAATTTCTAGTTGCCAGTTGTCTTTATCAGCTGCAAATAGTAATGCTTTGGGGTTTTCACCATCAATTAATAAATTTTTCTGCCATTGATATTGGCCAGATTTATTTAATTTCATATCAATAGCAATCATGGCATGTTTTGAAACAATTGCTGCTGATTCTGGACTTGCTTTTTGCATCAATTCAATTTCTTCAGCAGGACCAGCTAGATGTTTTGCAATCGGTGCTGATTTGGCCATAACTCCTGTAGCAGCCAAAATAATAGACGCAGAAGCGCCCAAGACTTTAAGTTTGTTCATTAATAAACCCTCTAGTATAGTTAATATAAATAAGTGTGATTTGAAATTGGAACGACATCCCCATATCGCGCTCAGAAAACCATGATTTATTAAGTGTAATTACATTGTTCGTTACAGTATATTTTAATTGATCGGTTATCTGCAAGATCAAATCTAAATTTAAATTAACATAATTTTAATTATTTTTCAAACGTTTGTTTGAAATAAGTTTTTTGTAAATGCTTGATACTAAATAAAAATGACTTCATTTATGCCAAGTATGAATAGATTGATTACAATTGCTCTATCTGTTTGGGTATATTTTCACCCATAAAAATGCGATAATATCGCGCATAAAATTTAACCAAACGACCTAAGTAAGCAGAACAATATCTATGAACCAAATTCTCCTTACCCAACCGGTCCACAATCAGGGGTTTATCAATGAGTGATACGCTAAAAACAGCCATGCAATTGGCATGTAACAACAAATCATACAAATACTACAGTTTGCCAAAAATTGGCGAAACACATGACATCAGTCGCTTACCATTCAGCTTAAAAATTCTTTTAGAAAATTTATTGCGCAATGAAGACGGCGTTGATGTTACAGTCAGCGACATTGAAGCACTATGCAAATGGGACGCCAAAGCTGCACCATCTACAGAAATTGCTTTCACTCCTTCTCGTGTTGTTTTGCAGGACTTCACAGGAGTACCTGCAGTAGTTGACTTGGCTGCCATGCGTGATGCCATGAAGAGCTTGGGTGGTGATGTACAAAAAATCAACCCCTTGTCTCCAGCAGAACTGGTTATTGACCATTCTATTCAAGTAGACAAATACGGTTCTAATGATGCTGCTGACTTAAACACACAAATTGAATTTCAAAGAAACATGGAGCGTTACGGTTTCTTGAAATGGGGTCAAACAGCTTTTGACACATTTAAAGTCGTACCACCTGGAAATGGTATTGTTCATCAAGTCAACCTAGAATACTTAGCCCGAGTTATCTTTGGTGCTGAACAAAATGGCGAACTGATGGCCTACCCTGACACAGTTGTTGGAACCGATTCTCATACTACCATGATTAATGGAATTGGCGTTCTTGGATGGGGTGTTGGTGGTATTGA
>CALLLZ010000511.1 GCA_938008005.1 uncultured Marinicella sp.
AAAATCTGCAAAAACTTTGATCATAAAGTTTTTAGATAACTCTTTTGATAAGCCCCACATTAAGCTTTGCATACCACCAAGTTCTGGTGGAAAGGATCTAGTTACAATTAGATACATTAATCATATTTCCATTTAATACCACAACCAGCACTTGGTATTTGATTTTGAGGCCCTTTACCGGTCTCTGCTATTTGTTTCATTGCTTTTAAAAGATCACTTTCTCCATCTTTAACAGGTACGAAATTTTTAAGTTCTCTTAATCTACCTCTATACTGAAGTCCTAGATCATTATTATAACCAAAAAAATCTGGAGTACATACTGCTGAATAAGCTTTGGCAACACGCTGAGATTCATCCAGCAAGTAAGGGAAAGTAAACTGAAGCCTTGCTGCAATAATTTGCATATTTTCATATGAGTCTTCAGGATAATCTGTCACATCATTTGACATAATAGCCACTGCATTTACACCAAAACTTTGTAGCTGTCTTACATCTGAAACCAACTGATGCTGTATTGACTTTACAAAAGGACAGTGGTTACAAATAAACATCACCACCAAACCATTTACTCCCATCGCTTGATCTAAATCCCAATACTTGCCATCTACGCCTCGTAAATTAAAGTTTGGAGCTTGGTTAATTTCAGATTTCGGCGTATATTTCAGTGTCATGATCACCCTCTTCTTTTTTATCTTGAAAGACTTCTGTATAGGCTTGGTACTGGGCACACAAACCAATTCCTGCTGCAGTCACAGCAAAAAAAAGTACCACTATATTAACCAGTATTTGGCTGCTTGGGCCCATCACAGCCATAATAATGGCTATCACAAAACTGGCCAATAACACCACACCAAAAAACACCAATAGAAACAGCAGCGTCAAAGTTACAAAAGCTTTCCAAGATCTAATCACACCCAAGACACTGTATTTAACTCCCTGAAAAGGATGATTATCCTGGAATAAAACCAAAGCCGGCGAAAATGCCAATGCCAATGCAATGGGCAAACTGGTTATTACATTTAACACCGCACGTAACAAGGCTTCCTTGCCAGTCATGCCAGCAACTAAATCTTCAGTTAAATCTACGGGTAAATTAAAAACATGTAATAGCTGAATATGAATATAATATGAAGCCACACTGAGCAAAGCCGAAATAACACCCAATAGCATAAAAGCATTGAGCCTCTTCACAATCTGCTGCCACAACATAGAAAAGTTCAATATTTCATTACTGGCTGCATACTTACAAGCATTCATCATATAAGCAGTGATTAAAGGTGAGGCAAAAATCACTACAATAGCCACCAACCCTATAGCGATGTTAGCAATCAAAAGAACCAATACACCCAACAGCAAACAATTCAAATACCAAAAATTCTTAACCTGTTTGAACAAAGAAATGCCCACATCGAACCAATGTCTGCCATCACGCCAGCTAAAGACCTTTTCTGAAAGTTGTGTGTTGCCATTATCATTCATTTAGATTTCATCGTTTGTTTTGTTATTAGATAATTAGAAAATATTTAAAGTCATTCCGTTGTTGCAGTGCCAACCCCTTTGATTGCTGCGTCAACAGCATACCAACACAAAGTAGCTGACTTTATTCTAGAAGGAAATTTTTTAACTGTTACCAATGTATTGACCTCGCCTAATTCATCAAATGAATTTATGGCATTATTTTTATCCATTAAGCGTTTGAATAAACCGAACTTCTGCTGCCAATCAACAGTGGTTAAACCTGTTGAAAGTTCTGTCATCATAGAAGCTGAAGCCATAGCGATCGCACAACTTTCTCCACTGTAATGCACTGTTTCCAACACACCATCTTGTATACTCAGGTAGACTTCAACCAGGTCGCCACAAATGGCATTCAGGCCTTCAGCATAGTGAGTCCAGCTTTCAGGTTTGCCATAATTCCGAGGATTTCTGTTGTGTTCCAATATGGCTTTTTTATACAATTGATTTAAATCTGTCATCTCATGAATTTTACTTTTTAGGCCATCATGATTACTGAAACATGGTTTTGGCTTTAAGCAGAGATTCTACCAGAACATCAACATCTTGTTCAGTATTATAAAAGGCTAATGAGGCACGACACGTTCCAGCTAAACCGTAATACTGAAAAATAGGCATGGTACAGTGATGACCAGTTCTGACTGCCACACCGCAGTGATCTATGATGGTCCCAATATCATGAGCATGAACCCCATCAATAACAAATGAAAACACAGGTGACTTTTCCTTGGCATTACCAATAATACTTAGGCCACTTACTTGCTTAAGTGCTTGTTCTGTATAAACTCTGAGTTGATGATCCCTGGCTGAAATTTTATCAATACCAGCAGCCAATATAAATTCGGCAGCAGCGCCCAGACCAATCCCACCAGCAATATTTGGAGTTCCTGCCTCAAATTTAGCTGGCACAGCGTTATAAACAGTTGATTCAAAAGTGACCTTACTGATCATTTCACCGCCACCATGGTATGGGGGCATTGAATTCAAGTGCTCGGTTTTTCCATACAACACACCGCTACCTGTAGGTCCATACATTTTATGCCCTGAAACGGTATAAAAATCACAATCCAAATCTTGCACGTCAACTTTAATATGTGGCGTGGCTTGTGCACCATCAACCAACACAGGCACACCTTTATCATGAGCAGCTTGCACCATTTTTTTTACCGGGTTAATCGTTCCTAATGAGTTAGAAACATGAACCACTGACATAAATCGAGTTTTTTCATTAATCAACTGATCCAAATCATCCAATTCCAATTCACCCAGCTGGTTCATGGGAATAACTTTTAAAACTGCACCAGTTTGTTCACATAAAATTTGCCACGGTACAATATTCGAATGATGTTCTAAATGTGAGATCAGTATTTCATCACCAGCTTTCAGACGATTTCGAACAAATGTCTGCGCCACTAAATTAACACCTTCAGTACACCCTCTAACAAATATCAAATCTTTCATCGTGGGTGCGTTAATCAACTTGGCCATTGACACCCTGGCTTGTTCGTACAAAACTGTAGCTGATTCACTCAAGGCATGAACACCACGGTGAATATTGGCATTGTGATTCAAATAATAATCATTGATGGCATCAAGAACCGCCTGAGGGCGTTGTGCTGTTGCAGCATTGTCTAAATAAACCAAAGGTTTACCATGAACTTGAACATTGAGCCCTGGAAACTGTTCTCTCAACATATCTGGGCCTCTTGTTCAAATGATTTGATCATAATCTCCCGAGCCTGTTCAATATCAACACCTCGAGATTGTAAATAAAACAACGCTGTATCATCCAAGGCACCAATGGTAGAGCCATGAGCAGCAATCACTTCATCAGCGTAGACTTCTAACTCAGGTTTGCTGTAAATTCTGGCATCTGATGACAGTAAAATATTTTTTAAATCCTGTTCAATTTCAGATTGATCAGCCCCTATCGCCACCTGTGCTTTGGCATTGTTGTAAATCTGCGACTTATCTTTGGCTATTGATCTGTGAGTGATATCAGATTGGTTGTTTTTATGATTATGATTAACATTAACTATGTCAGTTATTTGATTGTTATCAAAAGACTTATTAATAGATCCGGATTTATATTTCGAACCTTCACCATTAAAGTTAACCCAATGAACATGGTGCTGTAATGAGCCTCCAATATGATGGTTCATATTAGTTACATTGACCCCCTTTGAGACTTCAAAATAATTCATACTGACGAATTGTTCTGCAGAGTTCAAGTGAATGTCTTGCACCCTGTTTAATTGAACCCTTGAATCCAAATCATACACATTAACAGCATTAATGCGACCACTTTGATGTTGCTCAGTAATACTGACATTGGCACCAGCCTCAAGATCAAACTGATTGCGAACATAACGCCATTCATCAAGCTCATCAAAAGCATAAACCAACTGGATGTGAACCGGTTTATCAGTTGCTTTGATGCGTATCAATCCACCTGTTTGCAGCAACAACGAATTAGCCAGGTTCACCACTGTTTCTTGATCAAAAGTTGCGTCATACCAATCTTCAGCATGCATATCAACCAATGACCTGATTTCCAACCAATCAGGGCAATCTCCCATACCCATATAACCAGCTTCATCAACAACGATAACAACAGGGTCGCTACCCTCTATGACATTAAGCTGCTGACCATAGTTTGTTGAATCAAATGCACTGGGAGCTTTCAACAAACGGCCTAAGTCTGCGTAACGCCATGATTCAAGGCGACGAGTTGGTTCATTCAACATTTGCATTTGAACCAGCGCTGCTTGTCTTTTAGCCTGCAGCCAAGAAGGCATATTACTTATAGAATCTTTGGTCTGTTTATTGACCCGCTCTAGCCAATCAGTTATTAAGCCAACCATATCCCTGCTCTTCTAATTCTAAGGCTAAATTTTTATCGCCTGATTTAACAATTTTACCATCTGCCAGAACATGTACAAAGTCTGGTTCTATATAGTCCAATAACCGTTGATAATGAGTGATGATAATAAATGAACGATCTGGAGAACGCAGTTGGTTCACACCGTCTGCAACAATTTTCAAGGCATCTATATCCAAACCAGAATCCGTTTCATCCAAAATCGCCAACTTAGGCTCTAAAACACCCATCTGAAAGACTTCATTGCGTTTTTTTTCACCGCCAGAAAAGCCCACATTAACCGGCCTTTTTAATAGGTCATCCCGCATATTCATGTCTTTAATTTTTTGTTTAACCATGCGCAGAAATTGGGCAGAATCCATCGGTTCTTCACCACGGTATTTACGCTGCGCATTCAAAGCAGTACGCAGAAAGTACATATTGTTTACACCAGGGATCTCTACCGGATACTGAAAAGCCAAAAACACACCCACTGCTGCTCGTTCTTCAGGTTCCAACGACAACAGGTCCTGACCCATATATTCAACCGAACCGCCTTGAGGCTCTACATAAGGCATACCAGCCAGTAAATTACCCAAAGTACTTTTACCTGCTCCATTGGGGCCCATAATGGCATGAACTTCACCAGGTTTAACTTCTAAACTTAAACCTTTGAGTATTTCTTTTTCGCCCGCATTTGCGAACACATGATCAATTTTTAACATCAACCGATTGCTCCTTCTAATGAGATGTCCAACAAGGCTTTTGCTTCAACTGCAAACTCCATGGGTAATTCTTTAAAAACTTCTTTACAAAAACCATCAACAATCAATGAAATGGCATCTTCTTCAGTGATGCCTCTTTGTAAACAATAATTGAGTTGGTCTTCTGAAATTTTCGATGTCGTGGCTTCATGTTCTAATTTAGCCGTCATATTTGCCGACTCTGTATAAGGAAAGGTGTGGGCAGCACATGCCTTGCCAATCAATAACGAATCACATTGCGTAAAATTTCTCGCATGGTCAGCTTTCTTAGCAACACGAACCAATCCACGATAAGCATTTTGACTCTTTCCAACAGAAATACCTTTCGAAATTACAGTGCTCTTAGTGTTTTTACCCAAATGAATCATTTTTGTACCCGTATCGGCTTGTTGATGATTATTGGTCAAAGCCACTGAGTAAAATTCGCCACTGGAATTATCACCGCGCAAGATACAACTGGGGTACTTCCAAGTAATTGCCGATCCAGTTTCAACTTGGGTCCAAGAAATTTTAGAGTTCTTACCTAAACAGTTACCACGTTTAGTCACAAAATTGTATATCCCACCTTTACCATCTTCGTCACCAGGATACCAGTTTTGTACTGTTGAATACTTGATTTTGGCATCATCCTTCGCCACCAATTCAACCACAGCTGCATGCAATTGATTTTCATCGCGCATCGGTGCAGTACACCCTTCCAAGTAACTCACATAAGCGCCATCTTCAGCAATGATCAAGGTTCTTTCGAATTGACCGGTATTGATCGCATTGATCCTGAAATAGGTTGATAACTCCATCGGGCAGCGCACACCTTTGGGAATATAAACAAACGACCCATCACTGAAAACCGCCGCATTCAAAGCAGCAAAGTAATTATCTCCAGCAGGTACAACAGTTCCAAGGTATTTTTGTACCAATTCTGGATGATCTTGTACCGCTTCTGAGAAAGAGGAAAATATCACCCCCACCTTTTTCAATTCGGCCTTAAAAGTAGTCCCCACAGAAACAGAGTCAAAAACCACATCAACAGCTACACCAGCCAAACGTTCTCGTTCATGTAACGGTACCCCCAACTTATCATAAGTTTCAATCAACTTAGGATCGACTTCATCTAAAGACTTGGGTGCATTTTCATTGGTGGCATTAGGAGATGAGTAATAACTGATGGCCTGAAAATCAATCTCTGGAATATTTAACTTAGCCCATTCAGGTGTATCCATGGATTGCCACTTACGAAACGCATCCAAACGATAATCTAAAAGCCATTGTGGCTCATCTTTTTTACTTGAAATTAAACGAATGGTGTCTTCGTCCAACCCAGGTGGAATGGTAAAAGCTTCAATATCAGTACTAAATCCCTCTTTATAGGTTTGCTTAGCACGGTCTTTGACCACTTTATTTTCTTCTGCCTTTTCTTCTAAACTATCTTCATTCATGGTAATTTCTACTTGGATACTCGCTACTTCTGGTTTCAAGGCTTGATCTGTAAAGTGATTTTTTTCTTTTCATCTAAAATATCACTGACTGTAACGCTTTGTAAGGCATTGAGAATGACTTGATTAACTTTCTTCATACCTGCACTCATATAACATGATTGGGTTAAATGACAAGCTGAATCATCTTCTGCACATTCAGTTAAGGACATGCCACCTTCAATAGCTACAATCACATCATTCAAGGAGATCTCATGTTTCCTTTTCACTAAAAAATAACCACCTGAAGAACCTCTTTTTGATTCTAACAAGCCAGCTTTTTTCAACAGTTTCAATATCTTACTTACGGTCGGCGTTTCAAGGCCTGTCACACTGGCCAAATAATCAGCAGATGCAGGCAAATCTGACTTTTTTAAAGCCATAATTACCATAAATGCATATTCTGTTAATTTGGACATCTTAATCATGGCGCGGATTATATCACTAAATAGTACTTATTCAGTACCAATTTAAATCAAATGCGAAATGACACAATACTTGTCTCATAGAACGCGGGAAAATTAAATCGTTTGAGACAGGTTAGAGCAAATGGATGTTATAAATTTGAACAACTATAAACAATTAAAGGGATGAAACAGAGACTAATCGCAAAATAAACCTCCCACTCCTGCTAACTGGGTGTATTCAACGACACCAAATTCTGCTGGAATTTCACTTCCGGTAAATGCCATATTCATGTGACCACAACTGGGAATGCTTATAGTTGCACTGCCCCAAGGAATCAACTCCACATCCTCTGAATTAAAGTCCATTCCAAAACTGGCACCTGTACTTCTGAACATTTCGATTTCAATTTCTGAATCACCAGTTGTAAAATCGACACTACCAACCAGCCACATTTGTTGGCCATTCCGATAGGTATACCAAGTAACCAGCACAAAATTCCTGTCATCGCTTTCAGAGACAATCAAAGTAACACCATCACCTGAATTTTGAGGATTGAGGTATAAACCACTTTGTTGGCCGGCCAATGGGAAATTGTTTTGTGTATCAAGTAATTCAAATACAAACTGACCCAAAACCGGATTTGTATCAAAAGGTGAATCAGATATTAAATCAATGGCCTCAGGCGGATTACTAACTGAATTAGAAGCCGTGTAAGAAACACCACTATCAGTACCTGCATCGTATGGATGCAAGTCCACTACCATTCGATTTTGCCATTGGCCATTGCTGCGTAGATTCAATGAATCAACCCCAACAAACCAATCCGGACTGGGAGCTATCATAGACACCAAACTTACCAATGGATTGGCTTGTGAAACATCGAACTCTAAACTGACGCTTCCTGGAGAGGTACCTATGCCACCACCAGACAACAAGTTCTCAGCCAGTTGGTTATTAATTAATTCATTAACTTCATTGCTAAGAATCGACTTTGAACCGGTTTCAGCCATCAGCTTGATACCAGGCGTCGCCAAACCACCCATTTCCCAAAGATGAACATCATCACCGTGAGTGGCTCCAATCAAACCTGAAAAGTGTGGATCACCAGGAAAATTTTCAGGATGAGTATTGGCGCTCCAGGTAGCTTCGAAAGTCACTCGATAACGGGCATTAAAGGCTGGGTCATTTTGTGACCAAACCCATTGTGATGCCAGAATTAAACCCAAACC
>CALLLZ010000512.1 GCA_938008005.1 uncultured Marinicella sp.
CATAGTTTTCAATAGCGAACTGAAACAATAAAAAACAGTATAGAAAACCATTTTCCATAGAAAATAAAACAAAATTTCAAGAACGGCAGCAACCATGATTTATATTCCTTTATTTAAAAACCCTTGTAATCAGTCACTCATTTTTGATGGATCGGAATGAATCGATCTAGTGATGTTTTTTTTATCTTAAACGCCACTAAAATTCAGCTCAATATAAATCTTTTGGACCCTGCAACTCAGCCCCAATCCAAATACATTTTTAATTCAGATAATGGTCATTGGTACTGCCCAACTTATGAAACTTAAAATAAGTCACCAACTCAGGAAAAAACGCATCAAAATCTGCTTTTAGCTGCTGATATTTTTTCTCCATAACAGGAATGTATTGGGTGGCAGTTTCTTTGGCGTGAGCCCTGGCAGATAATCGTTGATCAATGCGTTCAAGCGCAACGATCAAACCACCAAAAGTTTGATACATACCAAGTAAATTAGTCTCAGCCATTGTGACAATGATTTTCTTGGGTTTGACGGGGAAATTGCGAGCACATTTCAAGGCTTGTCGATTATATCGCTCTAAATACTCACCTAAGCCTAAACAACAATAGTGAGCCCAGTTCTGCGACAAAAAATGATCATAGAGTAAGTCAAGTACCACACC
This sequence comes from uncultured Marinicella sp., assembly GCA_938008005.1. Classification (GTDB taxonomy): domain Bacteria; phylum Pseudomonadota; class Gammaproteobacteria; order Xanthomonadales; family Marinicellaceae; genus Marinicella. The sequence goes on from CALLLZ010000512.1 coordinate 659, forward strand.
TTTAAGATGGCCATCAGTACCCAACTTCGATTTACTCGCAGACAGTATGTCATGTTGATCTGTAAATGAATCGATGGCTTTGTGCATATGCATCCCTTCAGTCAAAGCTTTACTGGCACCTTCCCAAACACGCCCTTTCAATGGATCAGCCAGCACATTGCCTAATTGATATTCGATGTTAGTTTTTGAAAGTAGAGTATGGGCCAACCAGTTCATTCAATGCGGGCTTTTATTTTAAATTTCAATTATATGCCAGAATGATCAATTGTGTTTCTGTGCAAGCCAATCAATGTATACCATTTGTATTCAGCCCAAAATCGAGGGGTTAAGTTGCCACACAGTGTAATTGAGAGCCGAAGCAAAACTGACCCAAAGCAGGTAAGGAACCAATAAAACACCAGCTAACTTATCACGGTGCCAAAACATAATTAATGTGATGAAAATAGCCGCCCACAAAATCAAAATATTAACAAAGGAACCTGCCCCAAGATTCCAAGCAAAAAACATCCAACTCCATAAACCATTAAGAATTAATTGCAACAGGAATAAACTCAAAGCACTTTGGTTGGCTTTAAAACCACCACGACGCCAAACCAACCAGGCAGCAACAGCCATCATCGCATATAACATGGTCCATACAGGCCCAAACAACCACGCCGGTGGGGCCCAGATTGGCTGATTCAATCCAACGTAAAAAGATTGTGCGTTGATTGATGCAATGGCACCGACAACTGAGGCAGCAAAGCTCACAATAAACCAAACGACCAATCCAATTATTTGTTGTGGTTTGTTATTCATTGTCTGGCTTGTCATGGCTATATCCTCTGGTCGTTATTTGGTTTCAATTAAATACCTGCTGTATATTATTTATATGGACGTATGAAAAATGTGAATGTCGTTGACTACACCCATTGATTTGTTCAGTATCGTTGTTTTCAAATCATAAAGTGCATCGATTTAATCCAAAGAAATCAAGCTCATTGACTTCACACAATTTTGATCAGTAGATGTTAAAATTCGTGACTTATTGGCCATTGTTTAAAGGTACAAAAGAACTACATTCACAACATGAATATAACACACAAACAAATATCTCACAGTTACTTTATCAAGCCAATCATCTGGCAAAAGTCTATCTGGATACTATTCTTATTTTTTTTCATCAGTGGTTGTCAAGATCAACAGCCAACTAACAAAAACACAAAATCACAACAAGCTTCCAAACAGTTAAACCAGAAGCCAACACAATCCAAAACAACAGGGCAATCAATCGAAGCTGAACCGTTTGTTATCCTGGCTCTTGGAGATTCATTGACCGAAGGTCTAGGCGTTAAAAAGGATGGCAACTACCCTGCACTGTTACAACAAGCCTTACATCAAACAGGTTATCAACAAGTTAAAGTCATTAACTCAGGCTTTAGTGGTGAAACCAGCAGTGGCTTAAAAAATCGGGTAGACTGGGTTTTACAACTAAAACCTGACTTAACCATCCTGAATATCGGTGCCAATGATGCCATTCGTGGCCTGCCCTTGGATTTAACTACAAATAACATCAATGACATCATAAGTCGTATTAAGCTATCTGGGTCAAAAGTGGTGTTAGCAGGTATGCAAATATATGATAATCTTGGTCAAGAATATGTCTCAGGGTTCAAAGACATGTACCCCAAACTGGCAGCAGAACATGAATTAACAATGATTCCATTTTTTCTTGAACATGTAGGTGGCAACCCTAAACTCAACCAGGCAGATATGATTCACCCAACCAAAGAAGGCTACGAAATCATTGTGAAACGCAATGTATTACCGACGGTATTACCCTTATTGGAACAATTAATAAAACCCATCGAAGAACAGCACAATAACTAGGAATAACATGAACATCAATGATTCGGAATCCATAGAGACAAACGTTCTCGAAGCCAAACAAATTCACAAATCTTTTATACTAGAACAAAATCAGATTGATGTACTCAAAGACATCAGTTTATCGGTTCAATCAGGAGAGTTTGTAGCCATCATGGGAAAATCTGGTTCAGGAAAATCAACCCTACTCAGTTTACTTGCAGGTTTAGATCAACCCACAACTGGCCAAGTCAAACTTAATGGTGACGACTTAACCGACATGAGTGAGGAACAACTGGCTCTAAAACGTCAATCAGACATAGGTTTTGTATTTCAATCCTTCCATTTAATACCAACTTTGACAGTACGTGAAAATATTGAGTTTCCTTTAAGTATCGCCAGACAACAAAACACCAAAAGAGTTGATGAATTACTCAATGCGGTCGAATTAACACACCGGGCAATGAGTTTTCCACACCAACTTTCAGGAGGAGAAAAACAACGCACTGCAATTGCTCGTGCTTTGGTTGCTAAACCCAAAATATTATTTGCTGATGAGCCCACCGGAAATTTAGATGAAAAAAACGCAGATCAAGTGATGCAATTGTTGCTGAACTTGCAGCAAGCATTTAATACCGCATTGGTTATCGTGACTCATGATCCAAGCCTAGCAAAATTAGCTGATCGCACAATCACAATTATTGACGGCCAAATACAGTAACCAAACATTATGATTAAAAACTTCAGTAACAACCCTGAAAATCGGATCATCTGGCGAGAATGGTTTGGCCATTGGATTTACCCACTGTTATTCTGTTTCAGTTTATTGGTTTCATTGGGAGCTTACTTAACCCTTGATTCGCTACAAACAGCGGTAGATGATTACATCACCGATAACCAAAAAGCCATGGTTGGTGGCGATATTGTTATTCAATCCAGGCAAACATTACCTGATTCAATAAATCAATGGGTGGCTACCTTACCACCAGAAGAAGTTGTCAATGATCGACAATTCAATGCCATGACCTATGTGGCAGCCTCTGAAAATGGTTCTGACCTCAATGATGACGCTTCATTACTGGTAAGGGTAAAGGCAGTTGACATGAGTTATCCTCTTTATGGCACTTTGTTATTAGACAGTGGCCCATCCTCTGCACAACAACTCAAACCAGGACAAGTATTCGTGGAACGACAAGTGTTAACTGGGTTAGGCTTATCAATTGGAGATCGCATCACTTTAGGTGAATCAAGCTTTATGATTGCGGACGAAATCATCGAAGAACCAGATCGCCCACTCACTGCATTTGGCTTTGGCGCAAGGATCATGATGCTAAACCAAGACTTGAAAGCAACTGGCCTACTGGGGCAACGCAGTCGAATCAACTACAGGGTTGAAATTAAGAACAATGAAGAAAACCACTCAGAACAATTACAACAATTAATAAGCCTCTCTGCTGACTTTACAGCAGTCAATGTGACTTCTGTTGATGAAGCCCAAACCAGCATATCCACTCTATCTGCTAACTTCTTAAAGTTTCTTAAACTATTGGTGGTAGCTGTGATTATATTATCTGGTGTGGGATTAATGAGTGTAGTTAAAGCCTTTGTTAACCGACAACAACAAACCAACGCCATCCGCCGGGCGATTGGAGAACCCATCACACATTTGAAGCGTGGTTACTATCGTTTATTCTTAATGATGACCTTGGTGGCAGTTTTCTTAGCTTGGTTGCTCAGTCAGGCGGTGCTTTATTTTGGTTACGATGCCTTCGCAGCAATCATTCCAGCACAAGTCACTTTAAATATCAGCTTAACCAGCGTTGCCAAAGTATTGTTAATAGCTTTGGCGTTAACTTGGTTAATGACACATAGTACCATTCAGGCACTTTCTGGAGTTAAACCAGTCGCAGTACTTCAACAACAAACTTCTGGCACACCTCAATGGTATTTTTCTCGATACTGGATAGTCTTGTCATTACTCAGCTTATACCTATTGCTTTCATTAGAACTTGATTCCTGGTGGCAAGGCCTTCAAGTGGCTTGTGGCTTATTGCTTATCAGTATAATTTTTTGGGGATTCAGCCAATTAATCTTGCGCAGTTTAAAAGTAATGATTAATCGTGGTTGGATTAAACAATGGCTATTGAAATTATCATTACAAAATATTTTCCGCAAAGGCAACCAATCTATATTGTTCTTCACCACCATGTCAATGGCGGTGATGGTGATGTGGAGCATCACCGCATTGAATCACACCATTGATCAACAGCTGATCAGTACCTATCCAGAAGACTCACCCAACATGTTTATGCTGGATGTACAAAGTGAACAACATCCAGCCTTAAATCAAATCATTGAATCACCAGTCACTTACTACCCTGTAATTCGAGCCAGAATTGCCAGTGTCAATGGCGTAGAAGCTGAAACATTGAAAGAACAACTCGGCAATTACGACAACATCACACGCATCTTTAATCTAAGTTATGGCAATCAAGTACTACCCACTGAGCAAGTAATTAATGCCATTGATCAAGGGCAGTTGTATTCAAGCAAAAGTATCTATCATACTGGCACCAATGTAAATAGCGACGCAGTACCCATTTCTATTTTGGACAGCATCGCTGAATACCTACAAGTTTCACTGCATGATGAGATCAACTTTGACATCCAAGGCGTACCCATTAAAGCTTATATC
>CALLLZ010000513.1 GCA_938008005.1 uncultured Marinicella sp.
CTCTAAGGCCTGCAGACCAGTCGTTGCATATGCATTGAAAGTAAAGAATAGTAGAAAAGTGAAAATTAATTTATTCATGATAAATCTCGTATTTAGTGGTCAAGTAAATATAACCATTGTTAAATGAGGTAAGCCAGAAACTATTTTTCCGGCTCTTTAGGTGTAACAAATTGTTTGATTCAATACACTTGTCAAAATGTGTAACGATATCCAACTCGTCCGCCAAATTCACTATCAAGGCTTTCCAGTGACACTGAAATTGCTTGTTTTTTTGTGAATTTGAATAGCCCTTTTATTTCTGCCTCATAAATATTACTGCTGTCACCATCCTCATGATCGATACCATCCACATGAATAAAACCTATTTTCGTTATCAATTCAAAACGTTCGCCCAAAGCAGTTCGAGTGCCTGCAAAAAAACCTGCGGATGTTCCGTCAACATTGTCAAATTTAAATTCACCGATTCTCGCATCGACATAAAAATCGGTCGAACCTGATCCATTGGTATGAAAGCCCAATGTTAAATCATAACGATCGAAATCAAGACCACGATCTGCACGGTTTTCATAATGAGTACCCAAGTAAAACCGACCAGAAATTTCAATTGATCCATCAAGATAAACCCCATTGGCAGAAACATTTTGATTCAAATCCAAATGACCGTAACCAAATTCAAGATAACTATAGTCAATATTATTTTGTGCTAAAACTTCTGAATTCAAGCTGGATAAAATCATGGACAAATAGAAAAATTTAAGAGTACGCATTTTGCTTCCATTAGTTATTTAAAGATGCCAATAATGGCATGCGTACTCGGATTAATCGTCCACATGTGAAGGCATAGACAGTTTTTAATGCATAATGCAGATTTAAGCGTTAATTGATTAAAGTTATTTGAGGCTCTTCAATGTTAGTTGATTCATTATCAGTGAAAAATGCTTCTGTTAAACTTAGTTGGTTAATCAAGATCATTCACATATAAAAGATACAAAATCAATTTAAGGCGGTCTTTTCTTTGTTTTTTTCGGCAATCACTGGCAGTAACAGTGATGCAAGTTTAATCTTTAGCTGGTCTTTTGTGAAGAGGCTAAGATTAAAATACCACCTCAGTGTCACAAAGATAATGATATAGTTAAACGCCTCAAAAATACCAAGGCGTTTAACTATATTTAATTTTAGTGAAACAAGGCTCTGTTTAACTATTATCTTCTCCTATACATCAGAGAACCCATCATAATTGAGAAGATCAATACCATCAATGCCCCCAAATTATTAACGGGAACCTGTACAACTCCGGAACCTAGCCTGACACCAAAAACAAGTGGCGAGGCGGCAGGCTCGGTGGTTGTTAATGTAACAGCCTGTATATCAGGCGTGATTGGTGTTTGACAACCTGTTAATTCAGGAGCTGTTGAGTTATATGTCATCACATAACATACTGAAGGATTGGGTGGCACAGGATTTAAACCGACAGGTAAGTTTTCAAATACAAATGATCCTGTATTGTCAGTATCAATATTTCCAATCACATTATCTCCATTACCGTCACAGTCAAAATCTCTCATTAAAGTGACCTCAACACCTGCAATTTCTTCATTGATGTCTGGTGAGCCGTTCTGTGGGCTTTCATCACAGAATAATAGTCCAGTAACAGAACCGATTGGTGCATAAATACCAGCATCAATACTGTAATTCGAGTTGTTTAATTGAATACTGGTAACCTGCCCTGTTACTGGATCTGCATCTGAATCCAAGGTATCATCGCTGACACTTTGTTGAGTGAAGACATAGCCTGAGGGCAAACCAGTAAATGAAACACAGTAATCACCTACCGCTAACGCTTCGAATAAATAATATCCATCGTTGATTGGCGACCCACCGTTTGTGGTTACAGTGGTTTCTATAGCTGTACCGCTACATGTTGAATTGTCATGTAAATTAACTGTTATACCATTAACTCCAGGCTCTCCAACATCTTGGATACCATCTTGATTATTATCGTACCAAACATAATTTCCTAACTCCAGTTCTGCATTAAAACCAAAATCATTGTTAATGCTATTGGGGGTGTTGGTATCTAAATCTGGTTCAGTAGTAGGACTCGTCATCAAATTATTACACACCGCTAAATCTACATCCGTTGCATCTACCTCTGTGATATAACACAAAGCATCTCCAACCGGACCAACCGGCAAATCATCGAATAAATAACTGCCAGCTGCATTGGTGTTTTGTGTCACTGCAGTTGCTCCATCAGTGCCATCAACCGTATCAGAACAATTGGCATCGTTATAAAGTGTAACTTGAATATTGCTCAATAGAGTATCACCATCACCTACATCATATGCCATATTCGGGTTAGTACTGCTTTCACACCATGTTAACCCAGTAATAGAGCCATTTAATGAAACACCCATATCATTGCTCGGATCATCTGCACTGAGGTTAATATTTTGAATCTCACCTGTACTCACATCAGCGTCAGAATCAGTGGCGTCATTGCTACCTTGATTTGCAGGCGAAATGACATAACCAACAGGAAGGTTAGTGAAAGCCAGGCAATAATTACCGGATGCTAAACCGCTGAAATCATAAAACCCATCAGTTGCTGGAACACCACCATTGGCAGTGGTTGTTGATTCTATTGAGCTGCCTGCACAAGTGGCGTTATCAAATAATTCAACGGTTATACCATTAACGCCAGGTTCTCCAACATCTTGAATACCATCTTGATTGCTGTCATACCAAACAAAATCACCTAGACCAATGTTTTCATCAAAACCAAAGTCATTATTAATACTACTGGGTATATTGGTATCTAGATCTGGTCCGTTAACAGCACCAGTAATCAAGTTATTACAAGCAGCCAAATCAACATCAGTGATGTCTACTTCTGTAATATAGCACAGCGCACTACCAACAGGCCCTACCGGCAAATCATCAAACAAGTAATTGCCAACTGCATCGGTGTTTTGAGCCACTGCAGTGGTTCCGTCTGTGCCATCAATCGTATCCGAACAGTTGGCATCGCTGTAAAGTGTGACTTGTATATTGGGTAATAAAACATCTGGTATGTTGTGCTCTATGAACTTAATAAACTAACCTCATTGTTTACAATAGTTTACAAATAAGACTTGAAATCTCATTATGTTAAACATTCGTTAATTGCCTTGTGACAATTTGCGTCCTACAGACCAACAACTTGAAAGTGTTTCATTATCCTAAAAAACATGAATTTAATAGAAAGCTTTCTTCATTCATTGCTTTGCCACATATGTGCCTTAAAATTTGTAATCTATTTATAGCATCAGCAAAATCATAAATAACATGAGAACTGTCATTTTTCTTTCATCACTTGTGCTTCTCAAGCTTGTTGCAGTCAATTTAGTTACTCAGCAATCCATAACAACAATATCAGAAGACCCGTCATTGAACAAACATTACGCCCCTATTTCATTGGGTGTTAGGCCCATGTTTCTGATTGACAGTATGAAACCGAGTGAATTGAAAAATACACTTCAAAACTGCACACATAATCAAGCACGAAAATCCAACTTTTCCATCGGCCACCGTGGGGCCCCACTACAATTCCCAGAACACACCAAAGAATCCTATCTAGCAGCAGCCAGACAAGGTGCAGGAATTATTGAATGTGATGTTACCTTCACACAAGATCGTCAGCTGGTTTGTCGACATTCACAATGTGATTTACATACCACCACTGATATATTGAGCATTCCTGCACTGGCTAAAAAATGTACCCAGCCTTTTATACCAGCAAATCCACAACAAAATACACCTGCTCAAGCCCAGTGTTGTACAAGTGACATCACATTGGCTGAATTTAAAACATTGCGGGGGAAAATGGATGCCTTCGATCCAACGGCTTTGACAGTAAAAGATTATATGGTCGGAACAGCTGGCTTCAGAACCGATTTATATGCCAGCTCCGGAACTGTGATGACACTGAAAGAAAATATCCAACTGCTAAAACAACTTAATATCAAACACACGCCAGAATTAAAAGCCCAATGATAAGTATGCCTTTTCAAGGCGAATACACTCAAAAAGACTATGCACAACAATTAATCAACGCATATAAAGAAGCTTCTGTGAAAGCCGAAGATGTTTGGGTTCAGTCCTTTGACTTAGAAGATTTGCGTTATTGGATTAAACATGAACCGCAATTCGCTCAACAAGCGGTCTTCTTAGATGACAAGGTTTATACTGATAAACAGTATATCCCTAAACTTATGGACATGAAGTCACTTAAACTAGAAGGTATAAATATCATCGCTCCCCCCATATTCGCTTTACTCAAATTGGATCATAATCAACGAATCATTCCATCAGATTATGCCAATTTTGCTAAGCAAGCTGGTTTAAATATCATCACCTGGACATTAGAACGTTCAGGTCCACTTCAATCAGGTGGGGGCTTTTATTATCAATCCATTAAAAATGCCATAACCAAAGATGGCGATGTTTATGAGGTATTGCATGTTCTCAATAAAGAAATAGGTGTTAAAGGTGTTTTTTCTGATTGGCCCGCTACTGTTACCTACTATGCCAACTGCATGGGAGAACAATGAATATGCATGTGTTTTTTACTCATTAAAATACATGAATAACTTAATGTAAAACGCTGAATTATATATATTTATTGTTTCATTTCGCTAGTTAAAACCATGCACTTTTAGTGCAAGGCTTTTAGCTGCTACACATTTATCTTTAAGGTTTTGAAGAATATTTGACACACTTTTGGGTTGTTGACTTTAGTCAACAGGTTTTAGAATCATCAGTTATACAGGTTGGCTGAAGCCAACTATCCATTGAAAATAAAATAAATTCTATTTTAATACCATGGAAAATTTGTCAAATAAAAACACCAGAAATATTGTTTCGAAGTTAAGGACTTTAGTCCGCAAAACAACCTATGGACTTTTAGTCCATAGCCATTGAGTTATTTTTAATAGCCATGCAACATTATTCTTTAAAATAGATTATATTGATTGGCCTAAAGCTAACTAGCTAGAATAATATATTCATAATCGTCTTGAGACTTATGTACTTTCAAATGGTAACTGACATACTTAGTGATACAATATATCGTTAAAAAACGATCACATTTAACCACTTCCTTTTATCTCTATGAAAAATTCATGTCATTCTTTATTTTCGAGTCGTTATCTTCTGTTAATTATCCTTTGGACCATAAGTACATGGGCATTAAGTCACCCTGAGGATGAGTTTTGTGAAGATGCACAAATGGACCCTTTATTATGTGCACAACTCGCTGAACTGGACCGTCCTGACAACAATCAGTTGAGTGATCAGTTACCTATTATCGAATTAGACCGCTCCCCTGTTGAAACCGCGGTTTTATATACTAATCAAGGTATTCTTCACATCATACCAATGGGACTAGATCACCTTGCTTTTGTACTGGCTCTGGTTCTATCCGCAACTACATTAAGAAATCTAGTGATTCAAATTTCTTTATTTACTTTGGCTCACAGCGTTACATTGATACTAAGTGTGATAGGTGTCATTGTATTACAAGGTGTTTGGATCGAAGTAGCGATTGCTTTTTCAATTGCATTTGTGGCATTTGAAAATATATTTCTCAAGTCTCCGAATCATTGGCGATCAATCATGGTTTTTTGTTTTGGCCTACTACATGG
>CALLLZ010000514.1 GCA_938008005.1 uncultured Marinicella sp.
ATTGATTGTAAAACAATTGACCACAGATGTGAAGTGTCTCATTGTGTGCTTGATTTTGTTAGAATCGCTGTATTGTTTATCAATTGATTAAATTTTATGTTGAGATTTTCATTGTTATTTTTGACGCTTATCATCGGTTTATTTTTATTAGAGATATATGAACCCGTGAGGCAAGCCGTGATTTTACCATTTACTGGTTTGTTAGCCACTTTCAGTTCATGGATGATTCAATTGTTTGACGCTAATGTCCTTGCCAGTGGTGATGTGATCCGCGACTCCATTTCTGGGGCAGCCATTCAAATAGCACCTGGGTGCAATGGTGTTGAAGCAATGATTATATTATTGGCAGCTATCATAGCTTTTCCAGCCCCTTTCTTATATAAGTTGAAAGGTTTGTTTTGGGGTTTTTTGGCTATTCAAGCATTGAATATGGTTAGAATCATCTCTTTATTCTACTTGCTTCAGTGGGATCGAAATTGGTTTGAATGGTTTCATTTGTACCTTTGGCAAGCGTTGATTATTTTAGATGCCCTGGTGGTTTGGTTAATTTGGTTGCGATACTTGCCAAGAGGGCAGGGCGAAAGCGATGGAATAATTGAAGATGTGGCGTTACCAGCTGAAAAAGAGTTGGTTTAAGGTCTAAAATAAAAATGTTCAAGCATTAAGCTTTTAAAAAACATTTCAAATCAATCAGTAACTCTTTATACAACTGCTTTGATTTTTTGCCTCATCAACTTGATCAGTTGTTGGATTTTTTCCTGTGTTGATAAATCAATCGAATCGGTATCAACCATGGCTTCAATTTCGCCACATAAGGCTGAAATGTCATCAAATCCATAGCTGCCACTAGAGCCAGCCAATTGATGAACAGAGACAGTCAGCGTTTGAGTGTCTTTTCGCTCAAGTGCTTGTTCCAAATGTTCACTCTTGGCTTCAAAAGAAGCCAAGAATTGTTGTTTTAATTGTTCGAACAAAATTATTTCCTCACTCAGTCCACTATGGTAATAGTTACTGTCGCAGTAGATTGTTGATTGCCATCAGTGATGGTATAAGTGAATGTGTCAACGCCACACCAGTCTGCTGGTGGAATATATGTAACAGTTCCATCTGCATTGATATCAACAACTGTACCTAAAGATCCTTCGCTATTAACAGAAACCAAGGTGATGACATCGCCATCTGGATCTGAATCGTTATCTAAAAGGTTAACGGTTACTGGAATATTCATGATGGTTGCATAATTGTCATCAACAGCGACTGGAGCTTCATTGTCTTCAGTAACTGTAATTGTTACAGTTGCTGTACTGGTTGCTCCATCTACATCGCTTATTGTATAAGTAAATGTATCAACACCAATAAAGCCAGGGTTGGCTGTATATTCAATCTCATCACCACCAGGTAAATTGATTGTGCCATTAGCAGGATTGGTGGTGCTGATAAGCTCTAAAACAGTACCATCTGGATCGCTGTCATTGCTGGTTACAAAAAATACCAAAGTAGTATTGCCAGGAGTCGATCCGTTGTCATCAACTGCAATAGGCGCAATGTTATTGACTGTAATGGTTACTGTTGCAGTATCAGAAGCACCTTCCTGATCAACAATTGTATAGGTGAAAGTATCGGTGCCAATAAATCCTGAGTTAGGAATATAAGTAAGGATGTCTCCATTGTTAACCACTGTACCATTGCTTGCTTGGGTGACAGATTGGATACTGATGACATCGCCATCATCGGCATCAGAGTCATTGTTTAAAACACTGATAGCAGCACCTGATGAATTGCGATCTATGGTGATGCCATCATCATTGGCAACGGGGTCAGCATTTAAGAAAATAACTGAGCCCAATGTGGTATTGGTTTCAGTTTCTTGGAATTTGTAAACATCAACTGTTCGTTTATGTTGAGCAGGATTTCTCAAGGCCCGATTGATCCAGGCTGCTGGTGCATCAACTTTGCGCTTAACCCACTTCATAGGTAAGTCTTCATCAGCAATTTCCATGTCGACGTAATCTTTTTCAATGGTCAAAAATGAAATCTCAACACGTCTATTTTTAGGCTGATCTGGGCCATTATTGTCGTACGCAGGTTGTGACTCACCCATACCCTTAGATTGAATGATGTCAGCATCTATGCCGTTAGCGACAAAAAAATCTTTAGCGCTTTGGGCTCGTCTGGTAGATAAGTCTAAATTATAAGCATCAGATGCAATGTCACAAGTGTGCCCCACAATATTAATACTGCTGGCCAATTCTGTGGCTTTAATTTGTTCAACCAATGACTTTAATTCAACGGCAGCGTCATCTCTTATAAATGATTTGTCTAAATCAAAAAATGCCATCGATGACAAATCAACTTGGTTTTGTACCAATTGGCGATTTTCTAGTTGCAGTTGTTTTAGGCGGTCTTCATCAATTACCTGTACTTCTTCGTCAACAGTGACAGGTAAATGATTTTTGCCAAAGTCATATCGGTACATCAGATTAGCACGGGTGTCGTCTCTATCGGTTTCAAAATCACCTGATTTGCGGATTTGTTCTACAGATAATGCGAGGCTGTGGCCTGTATTAAGGAAATATTTCTCTAGGTTTACGCTGGCTGTTAGTTGATCTGAGTCATAATCACCTTGTTCATAATCTAAACCACCAGTTAACCTGACTAAATTATTATCAAAAAACTTTCCAATTCGACCACCTAAGCCCCAATCATATGGATGTTCATAGTTTCTGATGATGGTTTCTACAGTTTGAGCTTGGACAAAGTCGCGGCCATCTAATTGGCCAAAAATATCACTTGTTACTGAACTTGAAGATTGACTGACAAAACGTTCATTGGTAACAGCAGAGCTTAAATTGATGTTCCAAAATTTATCTCTGGCTTCAGAACCAAAGCCAACAGTGAATTTACGGTCATCAAAAGTGTTTTGGTCAATAGCTGCAAAGTACTTCCAAACCCTTAAGTTTTCTTCATTGCTAATAAGGTCATTTTTCTCAACAGCGCCTGAAATACGATGGTAATCCAATTTTAAACCACCAGCACCATCGGACAGCCATACTTCACCCATCCAATTGCTGCTCCAACTGGTGTTGAATGATTTGAGAAAGTCTCCAATCAACTCACCTTCATTATCAACACCTATGCCCAAGCGCGTATCATCACCCGCGTAAGCGAAATTGACTTGATCTTCCGAACCAGAAACTGTGGTTTGATTTTGAGCGCCTGCAGACATCGCCACCAGCATGGCTGCAATGATCAATTTAGCTTTGTGATTATCCATGTAAACCTCTGTTGATAAAATGTACAAATAATGCATTCTAACAACAGGCTAATTCAATGTCATGGCTTATTTATGGCATTTAACTATTTATAACAATAGTTAAGTTTGAACTTACTAGGAACTCTGGGTTGCAAAGTTCCTAATAAAGTAACATTTATGTGAGAGTTATAACAGCGGTTTGAGGGTGCTGATCAAGGCGTTTTCAATTTGAGCTGTGCTTTCATGTGGGCGGGCTATAATAGCAGCAGACCCTTGTTCTAGAGCGACAATTTTACCTTTAAAGCCTTCCATCTGCATGTTAACAGCTTCGTCTATAGGAGAGTTGGGCATGTACAACACTGTTATGGGTTGATTCAAATCATTCATGACCACCATTCTGGCGCCTTTACCGTTGAGAGTTGGGCATAATTTCATAAAATGAACATCTCCCAAGTCACCATCGATGGCGGTATTGATGCTGGCGAAAAGTGGTGCTAAATCATCTTGGGGAATCTCAGATTGAGACATATAGACAGCAGGTTCCATCATCAAAGCTTCGTTGATGAACTTTTCCAGATCAGAACTTTGGCTGTTGGATAAAAAGAAAATACCGGCGCCAAATAACAGAATGGCAGACGCCGCAATGGCGAGGTAGTTACTTCTGAATTTATTTTGTTCGCTCTGTGCTTGATAGAATTTGATGTGCTCTATGTCATGTGCTGGTACTGGAATACTCAAAGCCGCAAGTATCACTTGTTCATTTCTCATGGCATCGTTATATGCCTTTGAGCAACGCTTGTCGTTATTTTTTGCTTCTAAAAAGGCTGTATTTTTTGAGTATGGATCTGCATCCAATATTTTTTTAAATTCAAAGTAATTCATATTTTGTTACCTATTTTACTTTCCCTGTTCAAATGTGTTGTGAGTTGTTTTCTTGCGCGGAATAGTTGTGTCATAACAGCGCTGGGGCTAATGTTTAGTTGTTCTGCAATTTCATCACAGCTGAATCCGCCAATGACTTGTAACATCAAAGGCTCAGCATATTTTGTCTCTAAATTTGCCATCGCTTCGCGAGTGATGTTGATGTCCATGAGTTCATCAGGAGTGTGAGTGCTTTTGTCCTCAATATCTATCACCATGTCATCTAAGGAATTAATGGTGGGTTTCTTTTTCTCAAATTGGCGAGCAAATTCGCGTCGCAATATGGTAAAAATCCAGCTTTTAGCGGCTTTTTCATCTTTCAATGAATCAATCGCACGCCAAGCACGAAGGTAAGCCTCTTGGACCAAATCTTTGGCCATGTGCTCATCTTTGCCCAACCAATATGCAAAGCGATAGAGGTCTTGATAATAAATGCCTAATAGGGCGTCAAACTTTCTTTCTTTTATGCTCATGTTAGTAAAGACCCTCAAATTAATAATTTATGACAAAAAGTCATGACTTTTGTCATCTTTTTATCTGCAAGCATTATATTTGATAAAATTTCATAGTATGCTACTGGGCTTTTATATGAGTCAGGTCATGAAAAATTACTTCATCATAATACCAGCTTTGTTATGTTTAACTGCTTGTCAAACACAAACAGAAGAAAATAATACCAATGTAGCTGCTAAGCCAGAAAATAATGCAGTTGGACCTGAAGTCATGAACGAGGATAAGAAGATGAGCAATGATCAACCACCTAAAGCAGAAAGAAGGCCACATGTTTTTAGTCAACATGGCTTGGAAAGAACAGATAATTACCATTGGCTCAGGGATGATTCGCGTACTGATCCTGATGTATTGGCATATCTGAATGCTGAAAACAGTTATACGACAAGCCAAATGGCTGGAAGTGAGGCGTTTACAGACCGAATTTACAATGAAATTGTAGATCGAATTGTTCAAAATGATGAATCTGTGCCATACAAGTTAGGTGAGTTTTGGTATTACAGCAAGTACACAGAGGGTAAGGAATATCCTATATATGCTCGCAAGAAAGGCTCAATGCAAGACAGTGAAGAAGTACTGATTGATCTCAATGAGTTAGCAGCTGGGCATAGCTATTATGCTTCTAATAGCCAGAATGTAAGTCATAACCATCAATTATATGGTTTTTCAGAAGACACAGTCAGTCGTCGGCAATATGACATCAAATTCAAAAATTTAGCCACTGGTGAAATGTTGCCAGATGTGATTAAAAATACCACGGGATCAATCGCATGGGCCAAAGACAATAAAACTGTTTTTTACACCCGTAAACACCCAATTACACTTTTACCCTATCAGGTTTATCGACATGAACTAGGTACACCTGTGGAGAATGATGTGTTGGTCTATGAAGAAAAAGACAACACATTTTATGTGTCCTGTTATACCTCTAGATCTAATGATTACATCATGATATATACGGGTGCTACTACCATAACTGAAATGTTCTATTTAGATGCCAATGATCCTCAGGGAGAATTTAAATCTGTTTTGCCGCGTGAGCCTAAACATGAATATGAAGTAGAAGATTTCAACGGTGATTGGATCATTAAAACTAACTGGAATGCGCTTAACTCTCGAGTTATGAAAGCTCCAATTGGAAAGTCTTTGGATAAAAGCCAGTGGCAAGAAGTGGTTTCACATGATGAAGAAACCTTGATATATGAAATTGAGACATTCAAAGATTGGTTGGTATTAGAGCAAAGGAAAGATGGTATTCGTCATATAAAAGCCATTAATTGGCAAACGGGGTTAAGTAAGTTGATTCAATCAGATGAGCCTGCTTATACCATGAGGGTATCGTTTAACCCTGAGCAAAATCAGAATACCATGCGCTATGACTATGAGTCATTGACTCAATTAGAAAGTGTGATGGAAGTTGATTTAAATACTGATGAGAAGAAACTGCTTAAGCAAGATAAGATAAATGGTGAATATAAAGCTGAAGATTATCAATCACAGCGTATGGAAATTCAAGCTCGTGATGGCGCATTGGTGCCAATTTCTATGGTCTATAAAAAAGGCATGGGAGACTTAACAAAGCGCCCATTGTTGGTTTATGCCTATGGTTCTTATGGTTCATCTGTGGATCCAGGTTTTTCACTGAGTCGATTGTCATTATTGGACCGTGGGTTTATTTATGCCATACCGCATATTCGTGGTTCTCAAGCCAAAGGGCGTCAATGGTATGAAGATGGAAAAATGTTCAATAAAATTAATACGTTTAATGATTTTATCGATGCCACGAAGGCTTTATTGGATAAAAACACTGGCGATGTAAAACGCGTTTATGCTTGGGGTGGCAGTGCAGGTGGTTTGCTGATGGGTGCTGTGGCGAATATGAATGGTATGCTGTATGACGGTATGATTGCAGCAGTGCCTTTTGTTGATGTGGTAACGACCATGTTGGATGAAGATATCCCATTAACTACAGGTGAATTTGATGAGTGGGGGAACCCCAAGAACAAAGATTCGTATGATTATATGTTGTCATACTCGCCCTATGACCAGGTTAAAGCCCAGGATTATCCCAACATATTAATTACCACAGGTTTACATGATTCACAGGTGCAGTATTGGGAACCAGCCAAATGGGCAGCTAAGTTGCGTGAATACAAAACTAATGATAACTTGGTGTTGCTCAGGACTAACATGGAAACCGGTCACGGAGGTGCATCTGGTCGTTTTTCTTATTATAAAGAAACAGCTGAAGATTATATGTTTTTGTTGAAACTGGCTGGAATCAAAGAGTAACAAAATATATTTGAAATTTAAAGCACCAAGCGCAATCACTTGGTGCTTTTTTTTTGCCCTATCGTGGTCG
>CALLLZ010000515.1 GCA_938008005.1 uncultured Marinicella sp.
ATGAATATCTCCGATCATGAAGTGGCTTTTGTAGGTGATGATATCATTGATTTACCCATTATGAGATGTTGTTCATTGCCTGTTGCTGTAGCTGATGCGCATGAGGAAGTCAAATCACAGGCTGCATTGGTATTAGATAAATGTGGCGGTATGGGTGCGGGTCGTGACGTCTGTGATCTGATCATGAAAGCACAAAATCTGACTCATGATTTTACTTCGGATGATAACAGCTCAAATCAACAATGATTGATTCTGATCGGCTTAAGCAAGTGTTGTTATTCGGATTATTGGCGATTCTCAGTTATGCAGTGTTTGAAAAGTATTTTAATGATGAATCAAGTCAACAATTTGAGCCGTTCACAAAAGGCTACGCTTTAACAGGTGTGACCATTCAATCGACTGATGAAACTGGTCAAATAGTAACTACCATTAAGTCACCTGCGGTGACACATTATGCTGACACAGAAAAAACTGTGATTCAGAATCCAAATATCCAATTGCATGAACCTCAAGGTGATTGGGTATTTACTGCTGATATAGGTGAAATTAACCCACAGCAAACCGAAATGTATTTTCCAAGCAAAGTGGTTATCAATTTGCTGGAGGGTGAACAAGCCAGCCGCGAAGTTGAGATCATTACTGAACAATTAACCGTTGATGTTATTCAAAAAGTAGGAACCACTCCTGCTTTACTTTCCATGAGTCAAATTGATTCAATTATCAAAGGTTTAGGTGCAGTGGTAAACTTCCAACAACAAGAATTAGAAATACTGAGTGAAATGTATGCAGAATTTAAAAACTAAAACCTTCATCGCCTTATGTGCAATAACGCCAAATAGTTGGGCGTTAGACAGTGATCGTACGGCTAAAATAATTATTCAAGGGCCTGGTTGTACAACACAATTAAAAGAAAACAAAACTGAATGTTTAAAAGGTCTGACAATTGAGCAAGGTAGTCTTCTAATTAAATCAACTTATGGTTTGATAAACCATCAGGATAAAGGAATTGGTAGCGTACTAATGAAGGGTCAACAAGTCTATATGGAACAGTTGCTGGAAAGCCAAGATAAAATGGTGATTAAAGCCAATCAAATTGATTACCAGAAAGCTGATGAAAAAGTTTTCCTGTCCGGTAATGTTAGTATCAGTAGTTCAATTGGTGTGACCACGGGGGAGAATTTGGAGTTTGACCTTAAAACTCAAGAAATTATATCTGTCGGTGAAGAGCAACAGCCTTTCAGAATGGAGATAGATCAAAAAGATGATTGAAGCCTTCAACGTCGTTAAAAGTTATCAAAAACGTCAAATTATTTCATCGGTGTCATTCAGAGTTAAACAAGGCGAAGTTGTTGGTTTGTTGGGGCCAAATGGTGCTGGTAAAACCACCTGTTTTTATATGGTGGTTGGCTTAATTCCCGTGGACAGCGGTCAAATCATCATTGATGGTATCGATGCTTCTCAATATGGTATGCACGAAAGAGCAAAATTAGGCGTTGGTTATTTACCTCAGGAAGCTTCGGTGTTTCGAAAGTTAAATGTCAAAGATAATATCATGGCTGTACTTGAACTGCGTAAAGATTTGAATCGTTCTGAACGAATCAATAAATGTCTGGAGTTAATGGAAGAGCTTAATATTGAACATGTAAAAAATCAACTGGGAATCAGTTTATCAGGAGGTGAGCGTCGGCGTGTAGAGATTGCTCGTTCATTAGCCATGGAACCCAAATACATTTTATTGGATGAACCTTTTGCTGGTGTAGATCCGGTTTCGGTTATTGATATTCAAAAAATAGTATATCATCTAAAAAGTAGAAATATTGGTGTGTTGATAACAGATCACAATGTCAGAGAGACATTGGGCATTTGTGACCGTGCTTATGTATTAAAAGATGGTGGCATGTTAACCGAGGGGACACCTGAGCAAATCATCAGCAATGCCGATGTTAAGCGGGTTTATTTAGGTCAAGACTTTTCGATGTGACTTTGAATGTAAAATAATGGATAAAGGTTGTATTTTTATTAATGCTTGGTTATATTAATAAGTCAGGAGAGAAATGAAAACATATATTAAAGACCAGTTGTTAATTACCTTTTTCAAAACAATCCTGCCATGCGTTAAATCGAGTACTATTTACATAGCAACTGTCTGTAATGCATTTCATCACATCACCTTCATTTATGCTGAGTAACACCAATTTGCAATGTCGTTGTAAGTCGATGAAATATTTTATAAACTTGAGTCTTGAGACTCATAAATGAGGTTAGCCATATGCAATTAACTATCACTGGTCATCAGCTAGAAGTTACTGAACCCATTAAAGAATACATTGAAACAAAATTTGAGCGTATTAAACGGCATTTTGATCAAGTTTTGAATGCACATGTTGTTATTAGTGTAGAAAAAGTCAGGCATAAATCCGAAGCAACTATGCATATTGGTGGCAGAGATTTTTTTGCGGATTCTACTGAAGATCACCTTTATAAATCTATTGATTTATTGGTAGATAAGTTAGATAAACAAATAAGAAGACATAAAGATAAAATGAGCAACCATCATCGAGATGAAGCGATTAAATTGAACCAAGCCAGTTACTGAATAGTATTTAACTGATTGAACTTAAAAAGTAGGCTTAACTCAATCAAGTTAGGCCTTTTTTGTGAGTATTATGTCGCTGGATTAAGAACATGAAAATTATCGATATATTAGAGGAAGATAAGATGATTTTGAATCATCATTTTATCAGCAAAAAACGTTTGTTTGAAACCATAGCTGGGCTATTATCAGAAAACAATACAGAAAGTTTGGATATATATCATAGCCTGGTGAATCGAGAAAAGCTTGGCAATACATCGCTTGGAAATGGTGTTGCATTACCACATGGTAAATGCCTAACTGATAATGACATCAGAGCATGTGTAATAAAGATGTCTCAAGCAGCTGATTATGAAGGAATTGATAATGTGCCGGTTAATGTAGTTATTGGTATTGCTTTTCCTCATGCAACAAACGAATCACATCGTATGCTAATGAAGGAAACTGCGTTTTTATTTCGACAACATCGTCTATATAAGAGTATTGTGTTGGCCGAAAGTAAAGAGCAGTTGACAGATGAAATTTTAAAAGGCTTTCAATTATGCAACAACTTGTCATAGTCACTGGTTTATCCGGTGCAGGTAAAACAGTTGTTTTACGCTCCCTTGAAGACATGGAGTTTTATTGCGTAGATAACTTACCTGTTAATATGTTGCAGCAATTTGCCAGTAATATTGTTGCAGATTCTGAGTTTTATCCTAAAGTAGCAGTGGGAATTGATATACGCAGTAAAAAAAAGGATTTAACCGTTTTCAATGAATTGATTGCGTCAATTAGCCAGGATCAATTGAAGGTTAAGGTTATATTTTTATCGGCTGATAAAAAAATCATATTAAAACGTTATTCAGAAACGAGGCGCAGACACCCACTTTCAACTGATCAACATAATTATAGTTTAACAGAAGCGATTAAGCTTGAAAGTGAGTTGATGAGTGATTTTAAGTTAAATGCTGATTTAATTATTGATACGACACAATTGAAAATTCAGCAGCTCAAACAACAAATATGGCAGATCATGAGCCAACCAAGTGACCATGTTTCTGTAATTGTCAAATCATTTGCGTTTAAGAGGGGCGTACCATTTGATGCAGATTTTGTATTTGATGCAAGATGCTTACCTAACCCATATTGGCAGCCTGAATTACGTGAGTTGACTGGGCAAAACGACGCAGTTAAAGAATTTCTTAGCAAGGATGATATTGTGCAAGAATATTTAGGTGATTTATGTTATTTTGCGAAGAAATGGATCAGTCAATTTGAAGCCAATGACCGAAGTTATATCACCATTGCTATTGGCTGTACTGGTGGTCAACATCGTTCTGTATATTTGGTTGAAGCGTTGCACGAGTTTTTAGAAAAGAAAATGATCAAAAACATGTTGCAACACCGTGAATTAGATTAATTGACCTGTAGAGTAGGGTTTAAGTTATCAGTATAAACGATTGATATTTTGATATTGCTTCAAATATAAACCTTTTACATAATAACTTTCTATAGTTCATTGTTCTGAATAAACAATATGTTTAAAGGGGTGTAAGGATATTGGTGCTTACTGTGATTTCAAGTTGTATAACCCGGGGTTAAAATTAAAATGCTGTTTTGAATGATAGGGTAGTAAGATTAAACCCTTTCATAAAAAATAAAGTCATAAGCCCAATGAGGGTTTTCTTTGGAGATTGGATGATTGGTCAGTCGTTGAATTTTCCAATTTGACCAATCTACTTCAGGAAAATAGGTGTCTCCTTTAAAGCTGTGGTGAATCTTGGTGATTATCAAATGAGTTGCGTTTTCTAACATCAGCTCATAAATTTTGGCACCACCTATGACCAATAGATCAGGTTCATGTTTTAATTCATCTAATGAATGTACTATTTCAAAACCTTCACGTCTGAAAGATCGATTTCGGCTGAGTACCATATTG
>CALLLZ010000516.1 GCA_938008005.1 uncultured Marinicella sp.
ATTTATTTAACCAGCTATACTGGGACGTTTGGCCACTTTCTCGCGCCAGGCTTTTAATTGATTACAACTGTCTGGAATTTCAATTTGAGCAAAATCAGCAAAACCCAAACCAGCGAATAAAGTGATATCCGCCATAGAGAAGTTTTCTCCAGCTACATAAGGGTTATCGGCTAAAACCGAATCAAAATACTGCATACCTTGTAATGCATTTTCTTTTTGTTTTAGGCCCCAGTCTTTATTCTGATACCTTTCTATCTCAGGGCCTAAGCCTGCTGTAGCATGATGAAAATAAGCACCAACAGCATCCATCACACTTTGTTCGGCGCGCCTTTGCATCATATGAACCACTGCCTTCTCTTTGGCGTTAGAACCGGTTAGTGAGATACCTTCATAAGCGTTATCAATGTATTCAGTTATGGCTGTACATTCAGAAATGGTAGTCCCATCTTTTAATTCTAGAACAGGCACAGCACTGCTGGGGTTTTTGGCTAAAAATTCTGGCTTACGATGTTCCCCATTTGGTACATCCACTGCAACAAATTCTACCTGATCAGTAACACCTTTTTCTGCCAATGCAATTCTTACTCTGGCTGGGTTTGGAAAGCCTTCAAAATCATAAATCTTCATATTATTATTCCTGGTTATTTTTAAATTGGGGGTTATTAACCCGGCGACTAAATACCACTCATTCAGGGCTTCAAGAAATTCCCATATCAAGGCGCAGCTTGCAATTAATGGTCACTCCATTGATAAAAGCTGCAACGCTGAGACGGGGATTTTTTGAAGCCCCTAACTTATTGATTGTATTAAAAAGTCCTAAGTCAGTTCGCCCGTAGACATCGTTATCAGCGCTTGATGTAGAGTGACTATAACTTCGTGCTGATGCCTTGCTACGAACGAACTGGCTTAGACTGAATTGAATGGTATTTAGTCGCCGGGTTAACATTGTGAATCGGCCATCAAATGAGTGCCATGTGTTAATGCAGCACCAGCTCTTAAAGCAACAGCTACAAAAGTGGTTTCGGCCAATTCTTGCTCAGTGGCACCAGCAGCAATAGCTGCTTTACGATGCACTTCCAAACAATAGCCACATTGAGTGGTTAGGGCCACAGCTATGGCCATCAGTTCTTTGTTTTTTTTAGAAATAGCACCATCGGCCAGTGCCGCTTTGTCTAACTCCTGAAAGCCTTTCATTGCTTCCGGGGCGGCTGCAGCCAGTTGGGGTATTTTTTTCAAATTTGACATATCAAACATATTGGTCTCCTAAAATCATCTGTCTATCTACTGATAGGTAGATTACTATTCAATTCTGATATTGTCAAGTCATGCCCATCTTTTTTTTACATTTGAGGTCTTCAGTAGAGGGAAATCTCAGATCCAATGAATTCCATTGGTAGCCATAACGGCACCCATGTTTTTATACTTGTTTGCCATTGATGGCTTATTACTCAACAGTTTTTTATGAAATATTGCTGGTTTCTTGTGGTTAAATTTGTCTGGATTTGTGGTTTACTAACGAAAAAAGTAATCAAAGAATGGGATAATTACCTGAATACCATATGGACAAGTTCCAGCTTATGTGGTGATAAGTATCTATGACAGCCATTCGTCTTATAAATCACAACCATCCACATATCTGTGGACAAACATCTCCCTCCCTGGTGAATTAAAAGAAATATTCATCAAGTAGTATCAAGGACCAGCCATTCTTGTATCTTTAAGAAATCTATACCAGTAATACATTAAACTCACTAATGCAGTAGGAAATATATAGGGTAAGAACTGTATAGTAGATTCTTCAATTGCATTTGCATTACCACTTACAGAATACAATACAGGACAACAAATCAATGCAGCCAATATATTCGCAGCCGCATGTTTATATTTTACATTCCTGATAAATGAAAAAACATTCGATAGTAAAAACCACAGGATAGTTCCAGTTATGCCAAACATGATATATGAATAAAAAAGTACCAAAGGAACTCGGTCAATATCATCAACACCAAACACAATCAATGTAGCTGGTATACAACACAATAAATTGCCAATAAATACGGCTTCTACAATTTTAAAGAAACCCCTTATCTTGGATATCATTCAGTTATTGAGCATTCTTTTTAAAGCACATTGTAAAGGCTTGTTCATACTCTTTGGCCTTATCTGCGTTTGAGAAAACCTGTCACACTGTTGAAAATCACGAAATTCAACCAGAGCCTTGACCAACGAATTGATCAGTGAGTCTTGATCAAAATTTTTATCCATAAAACTCGCTTCGAAATGCAGTGCTTTTATTTCTAAATGACTTTCTTTGCGGTGGGCTTTACAATCCATGCGACCAATGAATTCACCTTGGTATAATAATGGCAGACTGAAATAACCATATTGGCGCTTGATGGCAGGGACATAGCACTCGAGCTGATAATCAAAGTCAAAAACCTCTTTAAGTCGATTACGTTGGATCACTGAATTATCGAACGGCGAGAGAATTCGCAATGTGTTATTCAAGCGGGGCATGGAATTTTCCAGTGCACCAGTTTCAATCAAATAGATACTTTCATTTGGTAATTGAATCTGTTGCAAAGTACCTTGTGACAACATTTCACTCACTAAACTTTTAACCATTCGTTTTAGTTCAACATTGCGACGCAAATAAGTGATACCTTTGAGTGAAACCAGCCCATAACTGCGCAATTGTTGGTTCAGTAAATATCTGGCCAATTCATCAACATTTGGCATACTGCTATCGACTTGTGAAGGGATTACCCGTTCGGTGAGGTCATAGGTTTTTTGAAAGCCTATACGCTCACTGACCATCAGATCGCCTTGCATATACAACTGTTCAAGGGCTTTCTTGGCTGGCTTCCAATCCCACCAACCAGAGTTTTTAGTGTCTTTATCCGCTTGTATTTTCACATCTCTGGAACGCAAAGGTCCATCGCTTTTGATGCGCCCCATCAGCTCTTTCATCAACTTTTTGTCTGGATTTTTATACCAGTGAGTTTGACCACTTTTGATCGCCTGTTTATAAGGCAATGAATAACGAAAATCAGCAATTGGTAGTAAAGCCGCGGCATGCGCCCAATATTCAAAAACATCTCCACCTTGCATCAATTTTTCAATCATATTGGGCTGATATCCAGGTACCCTGGAATACAACACATGATGATGCGCTCGCTGTATAACAGAGATACTGTCCAGTTGTACATATCCCAGGTTATTAATGGCTGACCGTACACCATCCAAACCCCGGCCGTAGGTATTTGCTTTTATTAATCCTTGTGCAGACAAGACCAATCGGCGTATTCGCTTGAGTTGTTGTAAGCTTTTGATTTCAATCATATATTAATAAGACAATAGATATAGTTATGCCCCCTTCTCCGAATATTTTTTCTATCACCGTACCTGATCGACCAGCCGGTTGAATAGGCTGCAGCAAATAATCCAGCCACAGCGAATTTATTATCCAGAGTGAATATAGCAATTAAACCCAGGAAATACAAAAAGAGTTCAACCCAAAATTGGGCTCGTCTTGAAACCACACCAAAAAATGATAAGCGGAACCACCAAGTCAGGTTTCGCCAGCTTTCAGATTTTTTTCTATTGTGGTAATGACCTGGCATAACTGCTTAACCTCAAACATCGGTACAAAGGCTGATGATTCGCCGCCTGGTAATCAACATACAGATACAAAATACTTAGTCAATTAGAACAATTACTTATCAACAAAATCAACCAACTTCTCCGATAAACACCGAATACAGACCGAACAATCATTAACGGTAAATCAGTCATCCAAAATATGCTTACAAACGCTGAAAGGTTTATTTTGATTCGAAATTTACGGATTAACAAAAATTATTATTGGTAAACAATCAGCACAAAATATATTAATCAATAATTGAGGAGAAAAAAATGAGAACTTTTGTATTAACAACCATTGTAATATTGTTAAGCAGCTTTTCCAATGTTTCAAACGCAAGAGGTGATCGATTACCTGTGATCATAGAAAACCCTGTTGATTTAAATCATATTTGGAGAGGTTCAATCACTTATCGCCGATCAATATATGATAGTAATCATAATTATATTAGAACAATTGTAAGTACATCAAATTTTTCAGGAGCGACCAGGGCAGATTGTCAGTATCAATATGACACCATCATTAATACTGTTGGTGGAAATGCTGTAAGCTCTGTGCATTGCCATTAAAAAGTAATTATTTATCTTTAAATAAGAATTTGGCTTGGTGGCAGGCAGTCACCAAGCTTACATTTAACTTATTTAAAATCAATCAGATACTTCAATATTGCCGAATATTTCCTGCATAAAATATTGCCAAAATTAGATTGTTGGGCTTAAATTCATCAACACAAACACTGGATGAAACATGAAACATAAGCTCTACAAAATAAACCCTTTCTTTTTAACCCTTATTAGTACTTACTCCCTCGCAGACTCAACTGCCATTGACAACCTTGACTGGTGTCATGGGGAAGTTAGTTATTTAACTCAGGATTTTATCGAATTCAATCAAGCTGATTTATCGATGATGAGACCAACACAAAGTACCAATTCAACTCCCAGCCATGATTTAGATGATGACTGGAATAAAACAAGTGCAAAGGTAAACAATTATTGCAACAACCTCAGTACTTCTCTGTCTTTAAATCCAGATCTAACATCTCCCATATTCATCGGCCCCGATACTTTTTTTGATGGTGCTGAAATAACTTATAACACCAATAATCCAAACATAGCGTTTTATAGTAATCATCACGAAACTTATCGAATGTCTCACGGAATTAAGTTTATTTGTGCATTTTGTACTGAACAAACTAGCGACCCAATCAGAACCAATAAGCCAACCTTTTAAATGGCTACGATGTCCAGCGCATCAGGCCGCTAAATTTATCAAGCTGTTGGGTTAAATGATCTCGTTGAAGTTCATCTAATTGACAATTGGCCAAAATATAATGTGCCGTTCTGACTACATATCGCCAGCGTGGTCTTTGGGGCAAAGATGTGATATTAAGATAGCGATCCATAGAGCGGGTTCTAATACTGCCATTGTCAATTGACACCCGCCATATTTTACTTTTCTCCGCCAAACTATTTTTGTCACTTTGGGTACTGATTTCCCAGGTAGAAATACATAGACACATTAAATTAACTAACTCCACTCTGATCTCTTGCTTCTGGTCTGACTCATTTGGTTGATGAAACAATTCCATCAGTTGCTGTTCAAGTGAATCCATTTGTTTGATTAAACCTTGAGACTCAAGTACTTGATTACTTGAAATAGAGTTTGAAATCTTTTTCAACTTGGCTGAAAACTCTTGAAACTTGCTCAAATTACGCAAAGTTGAATCCATGTTAACAACTTCTTTTTTAGAACTTTGACCGTTTATACTGATGATAATGTAGTCATCAACAGAGTTTAATAAATACACCGATAAATCACAAACCAAAAGCTTACTATTGATAGCTAGTTCAGTTTCAACAAAGCACTTGGTTTCCACACCTTCATCTTCAGCAGATATAACTTGAAAATACTTAACTAACCCTGGTAAACACACATCAACAGTTTGCCCTATAAATGCGGCTGATGTGGTTTGGTATAACTGAGCAAAAGGCTCATTCATAAAAAGGACATAACCTGCAACATCAAAACAAATGATGGGTTCATTACTGGTGCTAAATATTTTTTCTATTTGTGATTGCGACTGACCCAATAATCTGTACTTCTCTTCGTGCTCTTCTATAACCATTTTTAATTTATTATTCTCGGTTTTTTTGGCTTTATTGATTAACCAAAACACCAAAACAAAAATGAATAAAACACTTGCTAGGACCAGTAAATAAAACCCTTGCTCAATAACTTTCAACTGTTGAATTTGATAATCTTTATCTAAAGACTCTAATTCTTTTTCGCTTTCTTTGAAGCGTATCTCACTCTGTAAACGAACTAATTGATCATCCATTATTTTTTTGTTAATGATGTCTTTGTCATCAGTATATTTTTCCAAATATGAAAGTGCAGCACTGCTGTCACCCAATGATTTTTGTATTTCATATAACAAATATAACGCCGCCACTTGATTCAAGTCATCACCATAGGATTCAGACATGGCCAATGCCTTTAGCGCATATGTTTTTGCCTTAAAATAGTCTTTTAAACCCAATAAAGATTTGGCTTTTGCTACCCGCAAACGTAGATACGGCTTGACTTCAAGTTTTCCTTCTAACGCTTCTGCTTCAATCAACAAATCATTGGCATCACGGAAATACCCACCCATATTTTTGAGGTCCGCCAAAATTATTAACGCCCTAATCAAATCATTTTTTTGCTCTAATAACTTGTACATTTTTATCGAGTTAGACAGCGCATCATAACCAGCACTCAAATTTCCAACTTGCCCCAAAACCAATCCAATATTTTCATAAACATCCGCTACTTTGGAGGACATGTCTTTATCTTTAATTGATAAATACAACTTGATGGTTCTTCTGTAAAAACTCAAAGCTGATTCAGGATCTTCTAAATCTCTGTATAAGTTACCAATGTTATTAACTGTATAAGCAATTGGTAATTTCAAACCAATTTTTTCCTTGATCTCTAAACTTTTTATATAAAACTCTATGGCTTTCTTATACTCACCCATTCCTTTATAAACGATCCCAATATCATTAAAGCTCTTTGCTTTCCAAGTGGCTATATTTTTATCCATAGCCATCTTCAAGGATTTATTGGCATAATTAAGTGCACGGTTATAATCGCCTTGATAAAGGTGTTGTTTTCTTTTAAACCTATACCAAATAAACTGAACCTCTAAATCTTCAATTAAATGAGTCGATTGCACCAAATCCAGAAACTGATCGACG
>CALLLZ010000517.1 GCA_938008005.1 uncultured Marinicella sp.
AATAAAATATATTCTACTTCAACCACGGGACGTTCTGATGTCAAGTTACAGTTTAACTGGGATGCTGACATGAAAAGAGCTGCCTATGATGTCAGAGATCGCATGGATGCCGTACAACTCCCATTAGATGTAGATTCGCCAATACTTTTAAGATTTAATCCATCCACTGATCCCATCATGCAATTATCTTTAAACATAGAAGGTGATGGTGATCAAGTGGAATTGAAGCGATTAAGAACTTATGCTGATAACGACTTAAAGAAAAAATTAGATCCAATTACTGGTGTTGCCGCCATTAAAATCAGTGGAGGTTATGAGAAAGAAATTGAAATTTTACCTGATCAATTCAAATTGTCGCAACTTGGTTTAACTATAAACGATATTTCAAATCGTTTAAGAGAAGAAAACATTAACCTATCAGGTGGCTCAATAAAACAAGGCAGTAAAATGTTTTTAGTTAGGACAGTTAACCAATTTGAAAGTATAGATTCAATCAGAGAACTTATAATCAATAACAACAATGGCAGAGTTGTTAAAATTAATGATGTTGCTACTGTGAAGTTGGGCCATAAAGATCGTAAATCAATCAATCGACTTGATGGTAAAGAAGCCATAGAAATCGCCATTTATAAAGAAGGCGATAGCAATACAGTAACAGTTGCCGAAGCAGTCAGGGAAAAGTTGGAAGAAATCACAAAAGATCTTCCTAATGGTACAGCGATAGAAGTTATAGACGATCAGTCAGCATTCATTAAAGATGCCATCGATAATGTAATTGGTGCCGCTTTAATTGGTGGATTGTTAGCCGTATTGATTATATATTTATTCTTAAAAGATGCGCTTGCCACTTTGATCATATCTGTTTTGATACCAGTATCAGTGATTTCTGGTTTCTTTTTTATGTTTCGTGCAGGCGTAAGTTTTAATATCATGTCACTTGGAGGGGTCGCTCTGGCAGTTGGGTTGCTCGTTGATAATGGTATTGTGGTTTTAGAAAATATTGCCTCAAAGATGAAAGTGAAAAAACACCCTATCGATGCCGTTCGTGAAGGAACAGCAGAAGTAGGAAGTGCAATTACTGCATCTACATTAACGACCATTGCAGTTTTTTTGCCTTTAGTTTTTGTGCAGGGAATAGCTGGCCAACTGTTTAAAGATCAAGCTTTAACGGTTACATTCACTTTGATAGTGTCCCTGTTTTTTGCACTTATTTTGATACCTATGCTATCTAGTCTAAAGCATCGAAAATCAGGATTTTCAAATGAAACTGGTGAAGAGTTATATGAGCCTAAAACAAAAATCGGTGGTGCTGTTAGGACAGGCAGAAGAACATTTTTTAATGCCATAACAGATTTTTTTCTGTATATGTTTACAGTTCCCGTTATATTGTTTGGCACTGTATTAAAGTATTTACTAATGATTCCAGCGACATTGGTTAATAAAACATTTGATGGCTTGGCAGCTGTTTATAAGAGGGTATTACCCTGGGCATTACGTAATCGCTTAATAGTGATGTTCTTTGCGACGCTTTGTTTTTTGTCTGGTTTATTTGTTTTGCCCAAAATTGGAATCGAATTGATCCCTGATATGGATGCCAGTACGATCAAAATAAATTTTAAATTACCAGAAGGTGCTACCATTGAAGCCACAGACGATTTTTTTAAAATTTTGAGTGAAAAAGTAAACAATTATGACTCTATTGATTTGGTATATGGGTATAGTGGAGAAGGTAATTTATTGGATACATCTTCACTGTCTGGCGGAGAAAACTCAGGACAAATTACTTTGAAAATAGCACCGGGTGCTGATAAATCCGTAGTGCAAGCTGAAGCATTTGCATTGATTAATGACACACCTGGATTACAAAGTGAGTTAAAAGCCGGTCAGTTCTTTGATTTAGCCAAACCCGTTGAGATTGAACTCATTGGTAATGATTTAACTTTACTTAAAGAAAATGCACTGCAGTTATCTAAACTTCTTGTTAGCGACCCAAATTTTATTAATGTTGATGATGGAGTCGAAGTTGGGAACCCAGAAGTACAATTATATTTTGACCAAGAAAAAATAGCTGCATTGGGAATGAATGTTTCCACGGTAGCTAATAATGTGGTGAACAAAGTATTGGGTAAAGTAGATACAACAGTTCATTGGCAAGATCAAAAAATGGACTTGCGAGTTCGAACATTGGCATATCAGCGTGACTCGATTGATGACATCAGAAATTTGATTATTAATCCAGAAAGTAATGCGCCCATCAGATTGATAGATGTTGCTGATGTTAAAGTGGCAGAAGGGCCTGGGTATATTCTTAGACGTAACCAAGACAGAACGGTTGTTGTTTCTGCTGATATCAATAACATTGCACTGAGCGATGCGGTTAAAAAGGTTGAAAGTTTTGTAACTGAAGCAAACATACATCCTTTGGTGACAGCCAAAGTTACCGGTCAAAATGAAGACCTGGAATCATCAAATCAATCAATGATTTTTGCCTTATCACTGGCTGTGTTTTTGGTATACATGATTTTGGCATCTCAATTTGAGTCATTTCTTCATCCGCTGGTTATTCTATTTTCTGTGCCATTGGCTTTTATTGGTGCAGTTTGGGCTTTATACCTGACAGGAACCTCAATATCAGTGGTGGTTTTTATAGGTTTAATTATGCTAGCGGGTATAGTGGTAAACAATGCCATTGTATTGATTGACATCATCAAGCAATCAATAGAGAAAGGTATGGGTAAAACATTGGCCATTACAGAAGCGGGGAGTTCACGACTTAGACCCATCATCATGACCACAATGACCACTGTATTGGGTTTATTACCAATGGTGATCACATTTGGATCTTCAAGTGCTGGATCTGAAATCAGGGCACCTATGGCGATTACAGTGATAGGTGGTTTGTTGGTTTCAACCTTCTTAACCTTGATTGTAATTCCTGTTATGTTTTCGCTTTTGACTAAAGATTATAAAGACAATAATGTTATCTCAGGCACCAGAAATCAGAACAAAGACGATATAAGTGAAAACTTGGAACAAGAAATGGTCAAATAGAATATGAACAATCGATCACAGACAACAGTTAACAACGAAGCCACAGGCATTACTAGGTTAGCAAGTTTTTCAATGGCCAGACCCGTTACGATCAGTATGATGTTCTTGTCCTTGGTCACTTTTGGTTTAATTTCATCTAAATTATTACCATTAGAAAGTTGGCCTGAGATTGAGTTACCTTTTTTGATTGTTGTGGTACCGTATTCTGCAGGTACACCGCAAGAGGTAGAAAGAAACATCACACGGCCTATGGAAGAAGCATTGGCAACGATTGGTGACGTTGTACAAATGAATTCAAATTCTACCACCAGTTCAAGTAACACCTTTATGCTGTTTGATTTAGATATTGATATCGATGAAAAAATGATGCTGGTCAATGAGCAAATTGACTTGATTCGCAGTGACTTACCTTCGGATGTCAGGCAGATATTTATCCGTAAAGAACAGCCAGGTAGCGAAGCTATGATGCAGATTCGTATTGTAGGTGATCGTGATTTAGAGAATGCCTATGATGTCTTAAACCAATATTTAGTTAAACCGGTACAACGAATCCCTGGGGTTGCGAGGGTAGAGTTACAAGGTATAGAGCCACTTGAACTAAGTATTAATTTAGATAATGAACGTATGAAACGTTATGGCGTTGGCTTCAATGAATTACAAGCTAAGCTCAGTAACCTTAACTTTACAGTCAAGTCTGGAAATTTTTTTACTGCTGATCAAACCATCAGGTTGGCTCCAAAGTCTCAAGCCACTGATATTGATGAATATCGTAATTTAATATTAAACGACAATAACATACGTTTGAAAGACATCGCTACCATTGAATTAATTAATGGCGAACGTGATTATGCGCGTCACTTGAATCGCAAGTATTCGGTAGGTTTAGAAGTGTTTCGTGAATCTACAGCTAATTTGGTTGAAGTGGGTGATCAGGTTTTAGATACCATCAATGAAATCAGTAAAACTGATCAAATGAGCGGCATTAAGATGATATTTTTAGAAAATCAAGCTGAGAGTGTCACCACTTCTTTAAAAGATGTGGTGACAGCCGGTGTGACAGGGTCATTGCTGTCACTGGTGGTTTTATTTCTATTTTTACGCAATTTACCAATGACCTTGATCATTTCGATGTCGATCCCGATTTCTATTACCATCACATTAGGTGTGTTGTATTTCACTGGGATTAGTTTGAATAACTTGTCATTGATGGGGCTAATGTTAGCGGTGGGTATGTTGGTTGATAACTCGGTGGTCATCACTGAAAGTGTATATACCCAACGATTGTTAGATCCTGATAATCCGAAGGATGCATTGATAAGGGGGGTTAAATTGGTGATTAAACCGGTGATAGCTGGTACTTTAACCACCATTTGTGTGTTTTTACCAGTGATCGTCGGTGAGGGTAATTTATTGGCCATTTTCTTAACGCACGTGGCTGTAGCTATCATTGCTTCTTTGGTTATTTCACTGATGCTTTCAATCTCCGTGGTGCCCATGGCGATTGGAATGTTTGTGAAGAAGCAAAACATTCAATCAG
The DNA here is from genome assembly GCA_938008005.1 of uncultured Marinicella sp. Taxonomy (GTDB): domain Bacteria; phylum Pseudomonadota; class Gammaproteobacteria; order Xanthomonadales; family Marinicellaceae; genus Marinicella. The sequence continues at coordinate 4,589 of CALLLZ010000517.1, forward strand.
GTGGTGTTGAGTCTCGGTTTTTTAATCGTTGGAAACGTATTAAGAAACGTTATAAGTTTTTGCTGATATTAGCATTATATATATTGCTGTATATATTGTCTTCGGCGATGAAAATGCCAACTGAGAACTTTTCAATTTTTGCTTATGTTTCATTATTCTTTTTGTTCAGTTTATTTTTGATGAATAATTACCAATCAATATTGGTTTATTTTTTAAGTCATCGTTGGAAAACTGTCTTCAGTGCATTTTTATTGATCATTGTTTGTGTGTCATTTTATTCGTCAATGCAGCAGGATGATGGAACTGGTCAATCTGTCAGTCGTACCATCAGATTGCCCTACCATATTGATGGTAATTTTTCTCTAGAACGGATGAAAAAAGATGTCGATCGGATTGAAGACTATTTGTACGCAAATCAAGAGAATTTAGATATAGATTCAGTGTACACCTATTATGATGAGAATGGTAATGCGGCTTCAACAATAAATTTAATTGATGAAAGCCTGGCGACTAAAAGTATTGTTGAAATTAAAAAAGAAATATTAGAAAACTTACCTGACATTACCACTGGAAAACCTTCTTTTCAATGGCGAAGTAATTTGAATTCACAAGGTATTAAAATGTACTTGCAAGGTGAATCAGTACAGTTCATTCGTGATGAAATGTTGGATGAAGTGATGTTTATGTTAGATAATGTGGAGAATGTTACCAATGTTCAAGTGGAACAAAAAAATAACAGAGAAGAGCTGCAGGTTATTGTTAACCGTGAGCGGGCTTTGAATTTAGGTTTGAATCCAACGACAGTCGCACAATCTGTATCGATAGCTATGCGAGGCATGAATTTGAAAGAATACGTTTCAGATTCAGGTGAAATTCCTGTCAAAATGCGTTTTTATAAAAAGGGACAATTTGAAATTGAGCAATTAAAGAATCTATCTATAAAGAATGTCGATGGTATATCCATTCCATTGGATAATGTAGCTGATATCAAGTCTACCAGTTCACCACAGCGGTTATTTCGTTTAGGCCGGATGAATTCAGTACAGATAGATTTGGATATTGAAGATGAAAGCAATGTCAAAGAAATTAGGGATGCCATCAGCAAAGTAATGGAAAGTTACAGTATTCCAACAGGTTATTCATGGACTTTTAATCTAGAAGGAGCAGGTGCTGATATTTCTTTGGCTGACTTATTTATGCCTTTTGTGGTTGCTTTGATGGTTATTTTTATGGTGATGGCAGCGATGTTCGAATCTTTGTTGTTTCCGATTTGTGTTTACAACACCATTTTGTTTTCAATATTAGGTATCTTTTTGTTTTTTGCTATTACGGGCACCACATTTAATGTAATGGCCGGAATAGGTGCAATGATACTCATAGGTGTGGTGGTCAATAATGGTATTGTTTTGATTGATCACATCAACAATCTGAGACATGAGGGAATGAATAGATTTGAGGCAGTGGTACAAGGTGGAATGGATAGAATACGACCGGTATTGATGACTGTTTCAACTACGGTAGTTGGTTTACTACCCTTGAGTATCAGTGCTTCCGCAGTGGGTGGCGCCAATGGAGCCAGTTACTTTCCAATGGCACGTGCCATCATTGGAGGTTTAACCTTTTCAACCATCATCAGTTTGGTGTTGTTACCATGTATTTATTGTTGGTTGGATGACTTAAGTATTTGGTTCAAGAAGAGATTTGCCAAAGCATTAACCCGGTTAAAGGGAAAGAAAATAGGGGATAAAGAATTGATTACTGCAGCTGCTGTTGATTACAATTTAATTTCTGATCACCCTATAGATGTTAAACAAATTGATGATTAATATAAACCCAGTCAATCAAAATAATCGGTTAGATTAAAAAAGGTTATTTAAAAAATAGAAAACATCAATCTGAATTTAGTGATGTTGTTTTGACTGTAATAATATTAGAATACATTTTTTTATTAATCAATTACGGAGTAATTTTATGGGCGTATTAGTCGGAAGAAAAGCACCCAACCTCAAAGGTGCAGCAGTTCTAGGAAATGGTGAAATTGTAGATGATTACAACTTTAAACAAGCCACTGAAGGTAAAATCAAAGTGGTTTTTTTCTACCCTTTAGATTTTACTTTCGTTTGTCCATCTGAATTAATTGCTTTTGATAAGCGTATGGCCGAATTTGAAAAGCGCGGTGTTGAAGTTGTATCAGTTTCAATAGATTCACAGTTTACTCATAATGCTTGGCGTAACACGCCAATCAACCAAGGTGGTATTGGTCCGGTTAAATATACCATGTTTGCCGATGTAACACATAAAGCCTGCAAGAAGTATGATGTTGAAACACCTGATGGTGCCGTAGCATTCAGAGCGTCTTTTTTGATAGACGCTGACAATGTTGTGCGCCACCAAGTGGTTAATGACTTACCATTAGGACGTAACGTTGATGAAATGTTACGTATGGTAGACGCTTTGTTATTCCATGAAGAGCATGGTGAAGTTTGTCCAGCGGGTTGGCAAGACGGTGATAAGGGTATGGATGCGTCACCAGATGGTGTTGCAGAATATTTAACTGCAGAATCTGATAAGTTGTAAAATACAGATAATACTGTTTTGATCCAACAAAGTAGATTTCGGCCTGATTGTATTTCTCTCAGGCCGTTTTTTATGATATTCATGATATGTTGATTGACTGGAATTATATACAGCAAGAGTATCAATTGATCTTAGATGAATTGATATTGTCTGACCCACTTAAAAATTGGCAAGTACCGCCTCAAGCTTTGCAGGCTACAAATCATAAAACAAAATATGGTATGGCAGACAGAGATGGTGTGGTGTATATCAATCAAGCCTTTATTGGAACCGCTTCAACTGAATTGTTGAACGTCACTATCAGGCATGAGTTCGCGCACTTGTGTGTAGGATTGCAACATGGGCATGATGTGATCTTTAAGGCCAAGGCACGCGAGTTTAAAGCTGATTTTGGTAAACATCTTAAGCTTGAATCTGAACAAGTTCATGAATCAATTGGGTATAAATACCTGTTATTTGCAAAGCTAGAAAATGGTGATGAAATACTTTTTCGTAAGGTTCACCGCAAAAATGCCAAATATTTACGATATAAGGCAGGCCGATTTCGGTATTTGACAATCAAAGGTGTAAAGGTGATGAGTTTTCGATATGAGAGCTGACCCTAACAGTTAAATAAACTCCAACTCAGGTGCTCCTGATAGCTATTAAAAGCCAGTGCAAGAAAAGTGCTTGGTATGTTATATTCTAATTTGTAAATACAGAG
>CALLLZ010000518.1 GCA_938008005.1 uncultured Marinicella sp.
CTTAAGTGAATCAGCGCCTTTACCCATGGGGTTATCTGGCCAAACATCAATCAACCTAACCGAATCGATATCATGGTCAACACGAGTCAAAAATCCATCGTATGAACCACCATAAACAATTTCTGGATTATCTGGATTAGGAGCAAGGTGACCACTTTCACCACCAGCAGTCCGCTCCCAATTTGATTCGGTGATTCGAGATCCAGTCGAACGGTGGTCTATTCTGACCGTGGAGTTGTCTTGCTGAGCCCCGTAAATACGATATGGAAAATGATTATCGGTGGTCACTCTATAAAATTGAGCAGTCGGCTGATTGTGGTAAGTTGAGAATGAAGCGCCACCATCTATAGTTACTTGTGCACCACCATCATCTCCAACCACCATAATTTCTGGGTTTTTGGGGTTGATCCACAAATCATGATGATCACCATGAGGTGTGGTTATACTGGCAAAATTTTTACCCCCATCTTTTGATTTCCAAAATCGCACATTAAGCACAAATACCGTATCTACATCACTGGGATCGGCATAAAGTCTCGTGTAGTACCATGCCCGCTGGCGCAACTTTCTTTCTTCATTTATTTTAACCCATGATTCACCCGCATCATCTGAACGGAACAAGCCGCCAGCTTTGGCCTCTATCATCGCCCATAATCGATCACTGTTCACAGGTGAAACAGTGATTCCATTAATACCAATAGGCCCTTGAGGCATACCTTTATTTTCAATCAAATTGATCCATGTATCACCACCATCAGTACTTTTCCATAAGGCAGAGCCTTGACCACCACTTTCTAAACTATAAGGCGTGCGTATGACCCGCCATGAACTGGCATATAGCACTCGGGCATTGTTAGGGTCCATAATCAAATCAACAAAACCAACTTCATCATTCACATAAAGCACTTTTTCCCAACTGGCACCACCATCCTTCGAACGAAATATACCTCGCTGTTTATTTGGACCCGATAAATGCCCCATAGACGCGGCATAAACTAAATCAGGATTTTTAGGATGAATACGAATGCGAGGGATGCGATGGCTGTCTTCAAGCCCTATTGACTTCCAAGTTTTCCCTTTGTCTAAAGACTTCCACATGCCGTAACCATGGGACACATTACCCCGAACGGTTTTCTCACCACCTCCCACATAAATTACATTGGTGTCCCATTCACTAACAGCCACCGCCCCGATTGAACCACCAAAGAACCCGTCGCTGATGTTGCTCCAGTTACCACCATTGTCTTCTGTACGCCATACGCCACCGCCAGCTGCGCCAAAATAAAAAGTGCTGGGTGAATCTACCACACCAGTTACTGCTGCTGAACGCCCACCACGATAAGGACCAATTGATCGAAACTTTACATTTTCAATACGCTCAATATCAATGGCTTGTTTGGCAGATGGTTTAGCCAGAACAGGTAAGCCAGTTACCAATAAAGCAAGCAACCATGCTGACAGTAACCACAAAGAATGGTTAAAGGACTTGATTTTATTTTGAGTTAGATCATTCGATATTTCTTCATGGTGTTTTGATGACATACAGGGCTCCTCTTTTAATTATTTTTTATCTGTGTGGGTGGCAAATGATTGAGCTGATATTCTTGCTGGTCAATGGGTCAATTTTCTTATCCAGAAAAAGCCTGCCCCCAAGAGAAATTATCCTACCTTATTTTGAAGATGTATCTAACACTTTTTTCATCATATTAACCCATGGCAATCAAAACCAGTGGAAAGGTTTATTGTAATTTTAGATTGAAATTCACTTATGACAATATACACAGACTTTTAAAACGTTGTCCGAGTGGTATTAATTTGATGAAAATATGATTTAAGGAACCTCATTAATTATGTATTCATAGTTAACATTTTAATGTCATCTCTTACTGTTATAATCAATTAACTAGATAACAATTTTTTAGATGAGTAAAAAGGCACTGGAAATACGCGATACAACCATTTTTGATGGTTTTATAGTTAAATATATCATGAAATTCTGTTTCAAGATTTGGTTTAAACTGGCCGGTTGGAAAGCCATAAAATCAGATCATGAAGGTGCTGGTATTACCATTGCAGCGCCACATACATCCAACTGGGATATAGTTTATGCCATGGGTGCCGCCATATTGTTGGATATTAAAATCTATTTTTCAATTAAGGAAAGCTGGTGTCGTAGACCCATCATTGGGCGATTAATGATGTGGATGGGTGCCATACCCATCAACAGAGAATCTGGCCCTCAAGGTCAGATTGATAAGATAAAACGTTTTGTTGATAAGCACAAAAAGCGCCAGATTTTCTTTCTATTTACCCCAGAAGGGACTCGTGGAAAAGTCAACAAATGGAAAACTGGTTTCTATCATTTGGCCCAAGGTTGTGAGCTACCTATTTTTTTAGCAAAGGTAGACTTCAGAACCAAAGAATCAGGTGTTTTCCATACATATCATCTAACTGACAACAGCTTGGCGGGTAACAAAGAAGAAGACATTCGTTCCATTCAAGAATCTTATAAAAAAATCAGAGGAAAATTTCCAGCTTTACAATTTCCTGAATATACAGGCCCTATGCCAGAATTATCAGAGTTGGAAGCCAGAATTTTGAAAGCTATTTATTCTGCCAAAGGCGTTGCTACTCGATTAGAAATAACAGCCAAGTTAAAAGCTCAGAAGTTGTCGATAGCGATGTTAGACTTTTTAATCGAAAAAGGTGTGCTCGAAAAAGTCAATGACAACAATTCCGAACCTAATTATAGACTGACCTTCGCTGGCAAAGGGTGTTTATTGCATTTGTACCCTGCCTTGAATTAGAGTTTCTTCTAATGATTATGTTAGCTTAACTTTTGAATCTCATCATCTATAACCATACCTCTACTTTTTGCCCGCTTTGCCCATAACTGTCGCGCATAAGCTTGCATATCTTTAACCTCATCAAGTTCATCCATAATCTCGAGCCCTAATAAAGTTTCTACCACATCCTCCATGGTCACTAAGCCACTGACATCACCATACTCGGTCACCACAACTGATAAATGTTGTCTGTTTTGCATCAAAGCATCCATCAAGTTTGACAAGGACATGTCTTCAAACACCAAATCGAATTCTCGTTCCAATTCATCTAACTGTGGATTTTCGCCATTGGCTTTTGCTAGTAATACATCAGATTTAAGCACAAAAGCACTGCAATCATCCAGACTGTCTTTAAAGGTAGGGATACGCGATACTTGACAAGCCACCAAGTCATCAAACACATCATCAACATATTTTTCTTTTTGAAAAGCAGTGATCACACTTCGAGGAGTCATGATGTCCCGGGCTTTTAGCGACCTCAATTTAAATGAATTATTGATAATTCTAGACTCATGCTCTTCAATCAAACCAGTGCGTTCTCCCAAACCCGCCATCGCTATGAATTCGTCACGATTAAAAGCTTGATGTTGCTTTCCTTTAGAGATTAACTTTGTGATCAGTTCTGACATCACAATGAGCGGATATAGCAAACGTATCAGTACACTTACAAAGGTAGTAACTGTGCCAGTCAAAGATTGCCAATATACAGCGCCTATAGTTTTGGGAATAATTTCAGAGAATACCAAAACCAAAACAATGAAGACAGCAGAGAAAACCCCAATCCAAGCATCTCCAAAAACATATGTGGCTTTAGCGCCAACCAAAATGGCTCCAACCGTATGTGCTATGGTATTCAAAGTTAAGATGGCCGCCAAAGACCGATCGATATCATCAAAACGCAGCCGTTTAACCTTAGCAGCTTTTTTGGAATCGGTGTTTTTTAATTTTTCAATGTAAGAAGGCGTAATGCTTAATAACACAGCTTCCGCTACAGAACATAAAAAAGAAAAGAACAACGCAAAAAAAACATATAAAAACAGTAGAAACATTTAATAAACCGTTAACAACATTCATAGTTATCATTGTGCCAATCTTCGTTTTTTTCAATCATTTTTACAGAAATATTTATGAGATTTAAATACTGCATATTCAAAAACACCACAAAATTTAAATACAATTTAAATTATGGCATGCCAAAGAATAAAAATTAACTATAATTCAAAAGCCATATAACCTCATTTTTTGAACGCATTTCCAAATGGCAAAACCCAACAAAAAAGGCCCAACAGCTACCGTCGAGATATTTTGCAGCCAATGCAAGACCCAGCTTTTCAAGTATCGAAAAGGAGGCAAAGGCGCTTTGGTCAAATGCTTCAAAGAGCGTATTACCAAAGATTTCACAACAGAACCATGCATCTGCCCAGGCTGTGGACAGCAATTCGCTCGTGATACTTTAGTGCGAGGAACACCCGCTTTCAAAGTGATTGGTGGCAAGGTGTTTTTCAAATAAGGGTTACTCTCAATTCTATCATTTATCTAAACGCGATAAGCCCTCATAAATAACAATAACTTGCTTATCATGATTATCTTCATACAAATTAAATGTAGATATCTGCCATTCATCATCAGTGATATGTTTGATGTCATATCCAATTTCTGTGCCGACACCTTTATGTATAACCAAATGAACAAAGCGGTCATGAATATGTGCAAGATCAGGTTCAACAAAATCAAAATGCCAAGAAAACACCTCGGTTGTAAATCCATCCTCTGAATGCCTGTGCTTTTCAAAGCTTTCTCTTTTATCTATCAAATACTTAGCACCATCGATCATTTGTCTAAACCCTTGGTCGCTCATATTCTTTAAAATGGTTTCAGCCCTTTCTTTACCTGAAGTCACCTTATGGGCAAACTCAGAATAGCTCTCTTTAAAGTCAACAGTCTCATCTCTTAAGTATGCTAAGTTCATACCTATTTCATCTGAAAACATTCGAAAATTTTGAATTACATGAATCCTTTCTTCTTCATTTTGAGCATTAAAAATAGCCGTATCTTCAGGCGAAAAAGTGAAATAATCCCTAATAATATTTTCCACTTCCTCATCAGTTACAGATTTATTGATAGATATGATTTCATCATAATCAACACCAGTATTTGATAAACTCAAACTTTCATCATTTGCCAAACCGAATAGAACATGACTGAGCAGTCCAACAGCCAATAAAACCTTAATCATTACATGTAACTCCTTTTGAGATGGTCTTATGACAATGGTATTAGAATAAAGTGCTGACGAAGTTATAGTTACTTTTGTTTTAGGCTTAGATCACTCACTTTATATGTTTTTCCACATCCTTCTCAGGCTCATTTTGTAGGCACAACCAATAAAAACAAAACACCACCACCCCACGCAGATTGCCCTCAAGAAGTAACCAAGAGTAACCAATTAGAAATACATGATCCATGGTCAAGGCAATTACAGCTTCAATTATAACGTTATTTCATAATCACCGATAAACATTCGATAACTAGCCAATCTCAAACTCATCCGCATCTAAATACGCAGGAAAATCACTCTTAAACTTTTCCAATGCTGAAAAATCCAGTTCAAAACTGATTATTTGTTGACGATTATCCTCAGCAGCTATTAACGATTCACCAGTAAAATCCAGAACACAGGTACCTCCTGAATGCCCTACACCCAAACCATCAACCCCCACTCGATTCACACCAACCACAAACACCTGGTTCTCTATCGCTCGCGCTTTTAATAAAGTATCCCAAACAGGTCGTCTCACAGCTGGCCAGTTGGCCACGTTCACCATCAAATCATAATCCTGTCTGTTCCTTGACCAGACCGGAAAACGCAAGTCATAACATACTTGAGGAAGTATTTTTATACCATTGATTTCAAAAACTT
>CALLLZ010000519.1 GCA_938008005.1 uncultured Marinicella sp.
TTTGTGTATGCCACATTCTCCTAGATGGTACAAAGATTCTTTATGGTTTCTGTCCTCCGGTTCAGGACAGTTGATGCGCATGAAATTAGGAGAAGCGCCTGAAGTGGTGGCTGAATTACCCGGTTTTGCTCGTGGTTTAGATTTTATTGACCGTTATGCCATCATTGGGTTGTCTCAAATACGAGAGAGTTCAACTTTTGCTGGATTGCCGTTGACTAAACGTGTTGAAGAACGCCAGAGCGGCGTATGGGTAATTGATACCGAATCGGGACAGATCGTGGCTTTTCTGGTTTTTACTGGTAATGTACAAGAGGTTTTTGAAATCAAAGTATTACCGCATCATTTTGCCGCGATTGTGGATGGTGTCAGTCCGTTTTTGGCCTCATCTTATGAACTGCCTGATAATGTGTTGAGTAATCTGGCGCCAACAGATCCTGTTCAAGGACCGTTGGAAGTGGCTAATAGAGCACACGTTAATGGCGACTTAGACGAAGCCCTGAAGCTTTATCAAGAAGTTTTGCAGCACTTCCCGGATAACCAACAAGCAAATCATCAATATGGCTTGTGCTTGGCAGATGCGAAACAGTGGGATGCTGCCATTTCTCAAATTAAAAAAGTCCTTAAACAAAATCCTGACAACGCAGAGGCTATGAATAGTATGGGCTTTGCTTATGGTGAAATTCAACAACTGGATAATGCCATGGTCTGGTTTAAAAAAGCCATCGCAACAGATCAGCAGTTTGCTCAGGCACATTTTAATCGTGGTATGTTGTTGTTGAAACAAGAAAAATATAAAGAAGGCTGGGTTGAATATGATTGGCGCTGGCAGACACCGCAATTTGTGCCTTTTAAATGTGATAAACCGCAATGGCAGGGAGAGGACATCAGTGAGAAAAGGATTTTAGTTCATTCTGAGCAAGGTAATGGAGATCACATTCAGTTTTGGCGTTTTCTCCCGTTGTTGGCAGAAAAGTGTAAAGAGGTCATATATTTTGGCCCAGAAAATCTAGCGCCTTTGGTGGCAGAAATTCAAGGCGTGAGCCAAAGCAGGATTCCAGGTGCTTTAAGTAAAGATTTGTTCGATGTGTATTGTCCATTGATGAGCTTACCCAGGAACTTAGACATCACTTTGGAAAACTTGCCCGCACCAGAAAAATACATCAATATCCCTAAACAAGTGGTGGTCAGCCAACTTAAAGGCGATTTTAAGGTGGGTATTGCTTGGGCCGGATCGCCCACCCATGTCAATGACGCCAGTCGTTCGATACCTATTAAAGACATGCTGTCTATTACAACCAATTCAGATGCCCAATTTTATGCCTTACAGATGCCTTTAACGGGTGAAGATCGGGAGTTATTGAAAAAACATCAAGTGACCGATTTGGAACCGGAGCTGCCTGGGTATGCAAGAACGGCTGCTTTGGTAGATCAATTGGATTTGGTAATCACTGTAGATACCGCGATTGCGCATTTGGCGGCTGCTTTGGGCAAACCAACATGGATATTACTGGATAGAAATTCAGATTGGCGTTGGCATGAAAATAGTGATGACAGTCCATGGTATCCAACAGTGAAATTATTCCGACAATTCGAACCCAGTGACTGGTCTGGTATGATTGAAAAAGTTAAAAATAAGTTAAAATCACACCATAAGTAAAGGCATATAGGTTATTGATTGAGTCGATTTGAAATATATGTTATTTTAAATTCAGGTTTTAACAGTCAAAAGAGGTATATCAATGAAAAACAAACAACAGCCCATTAATTTAAAAAAAGCCGCTCTGGTTTCAGCTTTGTTGCTCGAGTTGGCAGGTACTGCCAGCGCCGCAACCATTAATGTGGATGGCGCCACATGTACGCTAGCTGATGCCATTACGGCTGCCAATACAGATGCTATTGCTGGTGGTTGTACAGCAGGTATGGGAGCTGATGAAATAGAGTTGGATGTCAGTGGCAGTCCGTTTAATCTGACGGAGGCTTTGCCGAATATAATTTCAGTAATTACAATCAATGGCAATGATTCTACAGTAGAGAGAGATGCAGCCTCTCTCACTAAATTTAAAATTTTTCAGGTAAATGATGGGGCTGGAGCTACAGGTGGTGATTTACAGTTAAATGACATAACTGTTACAGGTGGAAGCAGTCCAGATGACCCGACCTCTGGTAATTTAGCAAATTTTTCTGGCGGAGCCAGAGCATATGCCGGAGGCATTTTAAATATTAGTAATGCTACATTCACTGGGAACACTGGTGGCGCAGTTATATTCAGTCCTGGAACATCTGGCAGCATCGTAGATACTGTGATTGACAATAATCAAGGAAATACAGGTGCAGGCTATTATGGTGGTGGCGTTTCTATTGTAGCGGCAACGGTTACTGTTTCTAATTCGACTATCAGCAATAACACAACAGATTCAACCATAGGTAGTGGTGCTGTCTATATATCTAATTATGGTGGAGATGCTGATGTGACAGTTACAAATACCACCATTTCTGGCAATTCATCAACATTGCGTGGCGGAGGTATTTCTCATCTGGCTTATGGAAATAGTTCAACGATTGCTTTAACCAATGTAACGGTAGTTAGCAATACATCAGCTGCAAATGGTGGCGGTATATCTAATGATTCGGCTGATATGACCTTTTCACAATCATTGATTTCTGGGAATACTGCAGTTGCTGGTGCAGAGATGGAATCAACTGGTGGTACAGTTACCGTGGATGATTTTAATTTATTTGGTTTGCTTGGTGTTTCAAATGTAGTTGGGGTTACCGTAGGTGCATCCGATATCGTGCCGATGGAAACATTGACTGATATAGTTGATACTACCTTGGGTGATAACGGAGGAGCAACACCGACGCATGCTTTACCTATGGGGAGCCCCGCAATTGATGCGGTACCTGCAGCCAGTTGTGCTTCAGCAACCGATCAAACTGGTAAAGCGAGACCAATTGACGGTGATGGTGATATGACAGCCGATTGTGATATAGGTGCCTTTGAAAATGAAGCAATTGTAGATTTGATCTTTGAAGATGGCTTTGAAAGTCCGTAAGTAAAAATTCAGCCTATATAGGCAATTCTTACTGAGCCCGATTTATTCGGGCTTTTTTGTGGGTGGTATGCTATAAGTTCATACTTGTCATTTAAGTTATACCATAAATTATGAAACTACTGATCGTACTGATTATTGCCTTCTTTATCTATCAACAATGGGGTGTGACTGATGCTGCGGCTGAGTTGAATCAAAAACATGATTCTGATGTGATCATGTATTCAACTTCATGGTGTGGATACTGTAAAAAAGCGCGGGTGATGTTGAATATGCAAGGTGTTAGATATAAGGAGTTTGATATTGAGAAATCGAGTGAGGCCAATGCTGAAATGAAAAGCATAGGTGGTCATGGTGTACCTGTATTTTTAATCCAAGGCGAGGTGGTGAAGGGATTCAACCAAAAGCGTGTGCTTGAGTTGGTTAAAAACCTTTAAGTTTGTTTGCGGTGGCTTAGCGATGTTGCATTTTAAATGTGAGGGACTATAAATAGTAAAATCACGTTAAAGCCACCAGACTCTTCGATTCCGCTTGGCCGGATAGGATGACAGTGTTGGTTTACCGTTGTTCTCTATTGGCATTTTTCACAGCTAACTTCTCTTGTTTCCGTTTTGTTATAACATCTTTGGCAGACATACCAATGTGATCCTCACCGCGTTGTTTGGCTAACTGCATCTGTTTTTCTCGCATCGCGAATTGTTCCCGTTGCTCAACTGTGGTCTTATCATAACAATGATGACAACTGACACCTTTCTCATAATACTCAGATAACTTGTCTTGTTCTGTAATTGGATAGCGGCAGGCATAACATTGGTCGTATTGACCTTTTTTTAAGTCATGATTAACGGCTACCCTGTTATCAAACACAAAACACTCACCTTCCCACAATGTTTCATCTTTAGGGACTTCCTCTAGATACTTTAGAATACCACCTTTGAGATGG
>CALLLZ010000520.1 GCA_938008005.1 uncultured Marinicella sp.
ATCAACCCACAACCTGTACCACTGACAATCTATGACATAGCTATGGAGTCAGCATTCAACTCTAAATCAGCTTTTTACTCTGCTTTTAAAAAACAAGTGGGTATGACCCCTTCAATTTTTAAGAAAAATCATTTAAAAAAAACCTGATTAGTGTCCTGTTCTATAGGAAGCTACATTTTTTATCTAACACAACAATGGATAAACCAGTCAAAAGTATTGCTTTTTACTTCAATAGCTTATTTAACTAAATTTCAACCACCTCCTTATTCTCATATTATTTGGGGCATATACAAAGTGTCCTTCCCTATCCGATGAGATTCTTTTTATAACCCAATTCTGCATAATGATTTTTTCTTAAAAACCCTATAAAAATATGGAGATAAACATGAAAAGTACACACCTAAAAAAAATCACCCTCAGCCTTTTACTTGTATCCACTTTGCCTAATGTATATGCCAATGATGAATGGGATATCAACTTGACTGGCTATTTGGGGCATAAAAAGCTAGAACAAAATGACTGGCCAAATACAGATTCCCATGCTTCTGTTGGTCTCTTGTTTGATTTTAAAAAAGAAAATTGGCCGATCAATCTTGCAATTGATTTAATCGCAACTGACGAAGCTTTCGATATCAATATCGGTTCATTCAGAGAAACCAGCGCAACAACAGAAGTGCATTTAGGAGTCAGAAAATTTTTTGATTTTTCTACAACATCATTCAGGCCATACATTGGTGGCGGAATAGCAAATATTGATGGAGAAATTAAAATCAAGAATAATGAAGGTAACTTTCAAGATGACAACAGTGAATTAGGTTATTGGGTTGGTGTTGGCACCTACTATGCGTTCAGTTCTCATGTTCTTTTAGGTGTTGATATTCGATACTCTAATGCAAATGGAGAAATATTAAACATTGATAGGGACATGGGTGGATTACATTCTGGAATTTCTATTGGATATAGTTGGTAACACAACAGATTAGATCCAACTATTTTTTTCGTTACAACATATAAGATGACACTATCAGCTATAATGATAAAATACTTAAGATTAACAACCTGTAGCTGGTCAACAGTTTTTATTCTGCTGATGGTGTCATTCGCCAAACGCAATAATTTCACCTCCTCGCTACAATCCCAAATAGGATTATAACGAAAGCCTATACAAACACCCACCAACTAAGCCACTTTTACCATTGCCTACAACAAGGAATCTTTTAATATTTTTCCCAAATATAATTACGAGTTATATGGACTGGTGGTTTAATGTCGTTTACATGATGTTGACCAGCTGGTAGTTCCTCTGCTTATTCTAAACATGAAATAATCCGCTACAATTGAGTGCTTGGAAAATTGATGCACTTTGATACAATAACTGACATGAAAAAAACCACCATTCTATTTGGCATGATATGCCATGTTTTATTTGCTACAGCTCAAACAGATATTGAAACTGATTCAGAGTCAATCACAACAACCAATACTGCATCCGGTATATCGATCAACAGTGCGTCAGAAATGGCCAATCACTTACGTGATCAATTCGGCATCACAAAAGCTGTGTACTTAACACAAATCGCACAACAGCTGTCACAATCATTTGCATCTGCCGAACAATTACAACAACAATGGCAACAAGCTTTAGCAACCGAAATCAATGAGCCGAGCCATTTTTCCCAAATCAATACCCATGCCTTAATGGCCCAAACTTTAATTCAATATACCAATGGAATGACCCTAAACCGTTGGCGACAAGTCAACCTTCCTTTGACCCCTGAATTTGGACAATTGAACGATCCTTATGTCAGTGCCCGGACTTTTCAGACTTGGCTGAACCTTAAACACCATTGGCAACAAATACTCACTCAAGGTGGAAAAAATAATATCGCACAATGGCTGCATTGGTTCACAGAGAATGATGCACAGACACCCAATGATACCACGACTAAAAATCAATTGGGATTGGTGTTAGCAGCTTTAAATGAAACCAAAGTTGCAGGTTTAAACCCACTATTAAAACTGCTGAAAGAGATTGATTATTTTAGTCCATTGGCAACATCATTGGTGCGCCAACAAGTTCACTTAAATAATAAACAGGCCTTAGCTCTGGCATATGATTGGATTGAAATTTATCAATTGCTCGAACTCAGTAGCGATTTGTTAACTGCTGATGAGCAACAGCAATTCTCTAAACTGATAACACAAGCAAACACCTTTTGGACTGCTTCGGAAGCTGAAATCAAAACAATCAATGCACCACTGTTCAATTTAATCAGTGAGTTGTTAATCACTTTGCCTGAAAAATTTAAAAACCCTGACCACTTTAATGATCAAATCAATCAACAAATTTTGACCTTAATCACCGGCATCTCAAATCCAAATACCTATTTTGCTCACCCTTTACGTAAAGACATCCAAGAAAATTTAGAAGTATGTTTAAACTTGAGTGTACAACAACACCCAGAGCCGCCAACACCCATAGCACTCAATCAGTTCAATGGCTGTCTGAATGAATTTATAGAATGGGGGACCACATTGGCCAAAAGTGCTAATTTATCTGGTAATTTGATCAAGTTAGATAACCCCAACAGTATCAGTCGCGCTTTAGATTTACCCAGCGTACAAATTATTAACAACTTGAGCATGCAAGCGGCCGCTGAAATCAGTTGTCAACAACAATTAAAACCACAGGCCAACCTCGTTGAATGGTTATTAGCAGCTGAAACAGTGGCTTGGTTTCATGATCGTTGGCCAGGAATCATGGCAGCTCATTTACAAGACCAGCGAATCGAACAATTAATTGATGTAGGTAAACAAATTCATCAGTACCCACCATGCATCAGTACATCCGATCCTTTACTAAGCCAATTCAATGGCTTAAAAGGCAAGTGGGAACGACTTAAACAAGAAATCTTGATTCATGTCAATGAATACAGAAATACTGAATTAAGTTCTAACAGTGATGTGAATTTATTCAAATCTATTGAACAAAAAACCAATTACATTCCAGAAAATTTTAAGATATCACCTTGTGATGCCACATTATCATGTGGCGCATTGGTTACTTTGGACCCAAGCAATGAACTGTTAAATTTATTTCCAAATCACCTAAAACTGGCAGCACAATTCAGCTTAGGAGAGTTAGAAATTTGTTATGACCAAGTCAAGTGGGAACAGCGAAAAAGCACACCTACACATTTGGACAACAATAAGATTGCCAACTTTGAGGGCCAACTTTCAATTCAACTCAACGGACGTTTTCGCGGAGAAAGTGTTTTCACCAAATCATTACTGAGTGAAGAACGACATATTTATCTATTTGGCG
>CALLLZ010000521.1 GCA_938008005.1 uncultured Marinicella sp.
GATTCGGTACATGACATTGTTAGGTATATACATGTGGGTGGTGGTTTCATCGGTTTGTTTTTGTTTTGGATACCCCTTTTGAGTAAAAAAGGCAGTCCTTTACACCGTAAAGTAGGTGTTTTCTGGGTTTGGCTGGCTCGACTGGTTTTAGGCACGGCTTTCTTGGGCGTGCTGATGTATATGCCTAAGTTGTTGGCAGATGGTAAAACGCCATTCAGTCATCCAGACAGCTATGGGTTTTTGATGTTTTTGGGTTATTTGTCGATAGTTACTTATGTGGTGACGATGTTTGCGGTTGAGGTCTTGAACCACAAGAAAGACCCAACAGGTTTGGCCACTCCGTTGATGAAATTTTTGGCATATTTAAGTATTTTATTGAGCGTGTGGATTGTGTTTTTTGCTTTGGTTTATAACCCCAACGCAAAAATCGTTTTATTGGCCTTAAGTCCAGTAGGGGTAGCCACCGGCTGGGGCATGTTACAGTTCATGTCTGGTAAACATACCAGTCAAAGGGCTTGGCTGTATGAACATTTGGGTTCCATGATAGGTGCTGGGATTGCCTTTCATACCGCATTTGCGGTTTTTGGAATGTCGAGGTTATTTGATATCGGGCTAACAGGTCCTTTGGCTGTCATTCCCTGGATATTGCCTACAGTAATTGGTATACCAGGGACGGTGATATGGCGCAGGCATTACCAAAAGAAGTTCAAAGAAATCCCTGCTTAGGGTTAAAGAAATAGGGCGTTAGTTTTGAGTTTAAAACATATTTTATTGGGTATTTTACAGCAGCCTCAAAGTGGTTATGATGTGAAGAAACTGTTTGATGAGGTCTTCAGTAACTTTTGGGCTGCTGAGTTATCACAAATTTACCCTCAACTGAAAAAATTAACAGACCAAGCGTTATTAACGGTAGAAGAAATTGAGTCCAGTAAAGGTCCCAATAAGAAAATCTATCAAACCACCAATGAAGGAAAAAAAGAACTGGTTCAGTGGTTACTAAATGGACCAGTTACAAACACTGAAAAATTGGCTTACTTAGCCCAAACATTTTTTCTGGGTACGCTTGATGAAAAAGCAGAGCAAATTAATTTTTTAGAAGACTTATTGGTATACATGAAGACTTGGCATGAAGCTTTACTGTCATTTGAAGCGCAGTACAAAGCTGACTACCCCAATTATCCTCACGATTTACCAGATGAAGAGTTTTACCCTAACTTAACTTTGATGCTAGGGGTTAAAAAAGTGGGTGCTAAAGTTGAGTGGGTAGAGGAGTCATTGGCGCTACTGCGTGAAAGAATGAATCAATAAATATCCGTGTGGTCATACACAGTACATGTTTTTATTTTTGTAGGTGTCTGCTTTTGAAGAAGAAATTTTTTGTTTTTATGATGATGTGCTTCAATTCTTTAATTGCACAGGCTGATCTTAAACAGAGTATTTGTTACGGCCATACTCATGATGGCATGATTAAAAATGCATCTCAGTTGCCTAAAGAGGGTAAAAACTACACTGTCTTCAGTTCCTTGGCATGGTATCTTGGTCGCACCTATGTACATAATGAAGTCAAAAAAGTCATTGTTGATACTTTTCATCAGCTTGCCACCGAGTTTCCACATCACGTATTTATGTATGCAGAAACAGGCTGGGCCAATGGCAAGCAATTTAAGCCGCATAAAACGCATCAAAATGGTTTGTCGGTTGACTTTATGGTGCCAGTCAAAAACTCTACAGGTGAATCAAGTCTCTTACCTGTAGGGCTTAACAACAAATGGGGCTATGACATTGAGTTTAATGTAAATGGCCAATATGATTCCTATCAAATTGATTTTGAAATAATGGCAGAGCATTTAAAATTATTGTATGAGATGTCAACAGCACAAGGTTTCTCAATCAAGCGTGTATACTTTGATCCGAGTTTGCAGCCTTTACTGCTTAATACAACACATGGCAGTTTTATCGAGAAGAATATCAAGCTCAATACTCATCAAGCTTGGGTGAGACATGATGAACATTACCATATTGATTTTGATATCAAGTGCGAGAATCTTCGTTAAATTTTAGAGTGAAAGCTAATTAAGTTACCCGTGGTGCATTTAGGCTATAGCTACTATGAGTAATAGTGAAGCTATAAAAACTGAGCATCTTATCATATCAAATATACAAGTCGTAAGTTTGAAGGAACAAACAATTGTTGGATCAATCTAAAAAGGTACGAGAAGATTAAAGCATAGTTAAACAAGCGTAAATACCTTGTTTAATTTATTGCTTACTTGTTTGGTTGTTAAAACCTTCATAGATTTTCTTGATCGGTAATTAGTTGTTTAAAACAAAGTACAAAATCGCCTAAAATAACAAAATTATAACCCGTAGTGCATTTAGGATTTGAAGAAAAAACAAGTTGCTCAAAGTTATAAAAGCGGTATATTTATTAGTGGCCAAACTTCAAAATAACCAGCACTATGAGTAACTTAGAATCCATTTATAACAAAATATTAGCCGCATTGCATCAAGTGGAATCAAAGAAGAGGTTTTTTGAAAAAAATCCGTAAACCCAAATGTAAGCTGACGACAAATATCATCAACTTTGACTCCCGATTCATGCTGCTTGATAGCACCAGTGATCTGTTCTTCTGTATATCGTTTCTTCTTCATAATGAGATATCCTCTTACTTAGTTTAATTGGAAATCTCACCCTTGTCATGGGACTGTTTTTTTTGGGGGGGGAATGTCAATAATATACTATTAATATCAGGTGTTAGTGGTATAATTAGAAGCTAGATTGTACAAAGAATATATAGTGTTTAGCTGGTTGACTGAAA
>CALLLZ010000522.1 GCA_938008005.1 uncultured Marinicella sp.
ACCATCTAGCACTTGGTTTGGTTCCATTTTAATGGGGTGATCAATAAAACTTTCTGTGCTGCCATCTAAACAATTTTTGTCACCAGTGCCTACGACAGTCCCGCCATCGAAGCCAGATGTTCTGCCTAGGTAATTGGCAGCACCTGTTGGGTAATAGCTGATAGTACTGGCTCCAAATCCCCTGTTCATCCTTGATTCGTCTGAAGGCTCAATCAGCTTCTGATTGGCGTTTGTTGATACGTTCTCATCTATCAAGACGCCAAGTTCATTGTCTAATGAATCTGCAAAAGCAAATGAAGACGATATGAGCGCATATAATGATAATAAAATATTATTTTTCATTGGTAGTCTCCTTTAGTTATAGAACTGACTCAGACTGTGCTCGAATTTTAAATAATTGGAGTGAGTCGTCAGCCGTATTGAATCTGGTTCTGGTTGTATAAGTGCAATCTTGCGTGTTAATAAAGGTATCAGCAGGAATGGCTATGAAAGCTGAAAAATCACCAGCACTGGTATCAACCGTTTCTGTAGCAAGCTGTGTAGTTGCGATAGGTCCTGCGCTGAATGCGGGAAGGCAGCGCTCAACGACAAAAAATGTCAGATCTTCACCTACGTTTGTGTCATTACCCCAGACCCTAACGAAAGTGAATTCATTCCCATTAGGGATTTCCATATTCATGTCTGCGAAACTATCTCCGCCTGTTCTGTATATGCCGCCTCTTCCGAAAGGTGTTTCATAGGTAAATGATGACTCTCGACCACGGGCTTCAACACCCATGTAGCCTTGAGTTACAGTGGTCGTTCCGCCCCTGAAGTTTTGTGGTTCTACTTCAGGTTTATAGCTGCTGTCTGGTAGCATGTATACAACTTCGTCAGGATAGAATCCAGCTGCCATTTTCATGGCATCATCTTCAATTAATATGGCATCTTCCCGAAGGCTTTGATTGGCATTTGTTGTAAAAGATGCAATCGCTGTTATCAGTAATATAGATTTTTTCATTATTTTCACCTCATTAGTATCAATTTTTAAATCGCGCCTCTAAACCCCTGTTTTGTAGAGTTTTGCGACATGAACTTTTTTTCAAGAAATTCTAAAAGCCATCTAAAGTGTTTTTAAAGATTCCTTAAAGCAAAATGCTTGTTTATATATTCGTTTTTTAATAAGAATATATGACATTGTGTTTTTTCTTTTTATCTAACCTAAGGATTTCGGTTATGTTGTCCGTCATGACCGTCAGTAAGTTATTGGTGCGTTCATCCTTAAAATCGGATTAAATTTAGCTTTTCCCATTAGATTTTCTGGTTGTTATTGTGCCCTTTTTAAAACAAAAAATGTTGTTTAAAACCGAGACTTTCATCACAATTAGTTAAAATAATTTAAGTATAACCCAAAAATAAAATGTTTTTCATGAGTTGGTGATCGGGTGTGGCGTGATATTGTCATTATTGGATGAGTTGCTTTTTGTCTTAGAAATAAAATCCCTAGTGGCTATTTCTTGCAGTCTGTTGATGGTTTTTGTATGATTCATTAATCTATTTAAGGATTGTCTTGTAACTGTGTCTGCGTTTGAAATAAGAATTATAATTCTACTTGTTGGCCTGTTGGTGTTGGCGCTGATTTATTATTATGGTACCAAAAAGCCAGCACATACTCGTGCGGATATTGATCAGGAAGATCTCTTTCAGATTGAACCAGAAATCAGCAGCACAATTGTTCCAGAAGTAGAAACCCATAAAAAAGATAAGTTGGGCACAATTACCACTGAAAGAAAAGTAGTTACTTTGTTTCTACATGCTAAAGATGGTCTACAATTTGACTGGCACCAGATTAAAGATGCTTCTGGTAAAGCAGGTTTGGAGTATGGCGATGATCATTTGTTTTATCGGTATCGCCGGATTGGATCAGAGAAGAAGGCTTTGTTTTTGGTGGCTAATATGCTTAAGCCAGGTGTTTTTGATCCAGATTTGAGGACCACGGGTTTGGTCTTTATCATGACTTTGCCTGGTGAAATGAATGCGCTTGATTTATGGGATACCATGTTTCCAGTGGCTAAGCGCATGGAAGAGTTATTAGACGGGTCTTTAACTGATGAAAATCACAGTGCTTTTTCTCGTCAAAGAATTGCATCGATGCGAGAAGAAATGCGAATTTTTGAAAGTAGTGAAGCATGACCACTCAGTTCACCCGAGCTGAGTATCAAAAACTCAAACAACTACTTAATGAACAGGCTTACTACTATTATGTACTTGATGAGCCACAAATGGCTGATGCCGAATATGACCAGCTATACCGTAGATTATTACAAATTGAGCATGATCAACCAAGCTGGGTAGATCTAGATTCGCCCTCTCAACGGGTGGCAGACCAACCGCTTTCTAAATTCCAACAAGTTAAGCATGCGATGCCGATGCTTTCATTGGGTAATGTGTTTAAGGTTGATGAATTAACTGACTTTGTGACTCGTATTGGTAGTTTGTTATCTAAAGCCAATCAATCTTTTAAAACCATAGAATTTTCAGCTGAGCCAAAGTTAGATGGTTTAGCTGTCAGTATCCGTTATGAGAAGGGTCAATTAGTACAAGCAGCAACGCGCGGTGACGGAGCTACTGGTGAAGACATCACTGCCAATATCAAAACCATTGGATCAATCCCTTTATCACTCCGTGGTGAAAGCCATCCTGATGTTTTTGAAGTGCGTGGTGAGGTGGTGATGCCGCGTGATGGTTTCAGTCAATACAATGAATGGGCGTTGCAAAACGATGAAAAGGTATTTGCTAACCCGCGAAATGCTGCTGCAGGTTCCTTGCGTCAATTAGATCCAAGAAAAACGGCAAAGCGTCCACTGGCATTCTATACTTACTCTGTTGGGGTTGTGGAACCGGCGCATGGCTTTACAACACACAGTGAAGTATTGGCTTGGGTAAAATCCTTGGGTCTTCCAGTTAATCAATTGAATCAAGTGGTTAAAGGTGCAACTGGCTGTTCTGCGTTTTATGAACGCGTAGGTCAACAGCGAGATACCTTGAATTTTGATATTGATGGTGTGGTTTATAAGGTGAATGATTTGGTTTGGCAAGAGTTGCTAGGATTTGTCACCAAGGCACCGCGATGGGCTACAGCGCATAAATTTCCAGCAGAAGAAGCCACGACTATAGTTGAGGAAATTGATGTTCAGGTAGGAAGGACCGGTAGTATCACACCAGTAGCCAGGTTGAAGCCAGTGAATGTAGGCGGTGTGACGGTCACCAATGCAACATTGCATAATGAGGATGAAATTAAACGCAAGGATGTTCGGGTGGGTGATACGGTCTTTGTGCGTCGGGCTGGTGATGTGATTCCTGAAGTGGTTAAAGTGGTTGGGTCAAAAAGGCCTCATGGAACTCAAGTATTTAAAATGCCAAACCAATGTCCTGTTTGTGATACACGATTGGTCAGAATTGAAGGTGAGGCGGTATTGCGTTGTTCAGCCGGTTTAAGTTGTGATGCTCAATTAAAAGAAGGTATCAAACATTTTGCTTCCAGAAAAGGCATGGATATCGACGGTTTAGGTGATAAGTTGGTTGAGCAATTGGTTGATGCGGGTTTGATTAAGAATCCTGCCGATTTGTATCATTTAACCGAATCTCAGGTTTCAGGTTTGGAGCGTATGGCACAAAAATCGGCTCAAAACCTCTTGGCTGGCATTGATCAATCCAAACAAACTACTTTGGCTCGATTTATCTATTCTTTGGGTATTAGAGAGGTGGGTGAGGCCACAGCTTTAACGTTGGCTGTGCAGCTAAAAAGATTGCCAGACATTATCGCAGCAGATGAAGAGGCGTTACAAAACTTGCCTGATATAGGTGCTGTTGTGGCAAAAAAAATCACCAGTTATTTTGCTGAACCTAACAATCAAATGGTTATCGAGCAATTACAAGCTGCTGGTATTACCTGGCCAGTCATAGAAATCATTGAAGCGACCGATTTACCACTGCAAGATCAAGTGGTTGTTTTAACCGGAAAATTGACGATGTTCACTCGTTCAGATGCAAAAACACAACTGCAACAGCTTGGGGCTAAGGTTACATCTTCGGTTTCAGCTAAAACTGATTATGTGTTGGCAGGAGAGTCTGCTGGTTCTAAATTAGTAAAAGCCCAAAAATTAAACATTGCAGTGGTCGACGAACAATGGTTGCAAGATTTGACACAACGTTGATGTATTTATTCAAAACCATGAACAAAGATTTGATCAATGAACAAACCATTGTCACAAACCACATTGCTGGTTTCACTGGTTAAAAACAGTAGTTGACTTTCAATGTGATAGCGAAATTGTTCAATGCCGATGACTTCGTTGTTGGATATTAATGTCCAGTTGCTATTTGTTAATGGTGCTTGGTTGTTGTTTTGAAGGCAATTCTCAAGTTCTGATTCAACACTGATGAGTTGTTGGTCAAAGTCAATAGTTACATCGCTATTTAAAGCATATGCATAGCCGTCTAGTACCATTTCAAGGTTGTTTAGGGTTGAATTGTCTGAAGCAAAGGGCGTTAAGGTGAAGCTGCCAAGTAAGGCCGCAACCAGATGTTTCGATTTGTGTTTTAGTTTGATGCCAAAGGCAGTCGTTGGTTTTTCATTTCGCATATTATATTCTTAAGTTGGTTTTTATCCATAGTAACAACAATGGTATTGGGAATTGCGAAAGAAAAGGTTAATCTTTTGTAGGAATCGCAATATTATTTCAGTGAATCAAAAACCTGTACCTAAGCGCAGGTAAAACCGTGCTTCACCATCATGACTGTACCCTGTGCCTAAAAACATCACAGTGTCTTGGATATCGAAAGAGAAGCCAGCTGAAAAACCGTATATCATATCTTCGATATTAATATTGCGTTGCCAAACATTCCCCCAATGAG
>CALLLZ010000523.1 GCA_938008005.1 uncultured Marinicella sp.
CAGCATTGGCATTTAATCCACATCAAAGCACTGCCGCCTTTGCAGGGATGACTAATTCCGGTGCAGCCGGAAACAATCAAATCATTAGAGTGGACAACCTCGGCAACGGAAATCAAGTTCTTGATATTAGCCCAGCCGTCAACCTGGGTGTTGCAAACTCTGTAGTAACCGATATTAAAGTAGACCTTTTTGATACCAGTGGCGACACCATCTACGCAACGTTCGGTGATTATGCAAATAACCGCATTCTCAAAACTACAGATGGCGGTAACAACTGGACATCTATTTCGAACAATTTACCCAACATACCTCTATTCCAAGTGATTAATGATCCTGAAAATGCCAATACTTTGTATGTAGGCAGTGAGCTAGGGCTTTGGGTCGGCATAAAATCTGGTAACACCTATAACTGGGAACAATTTGACTATGGCCCAGCTTTTACTCGGGTGATTGATTTAGTCTGGAACAATAACGAACTCTACATTGGTACACACGGCCGTGGCACGTTTAAAGCTGTTAAAAACCCCATCGAGCTCTCTCTGATTAAGTTCATTGCCACCAACTCCAGCTGTGATTTAGATAACATCCTCGACCGTGGTGAATCCGGTAAGCTGATGGTTGAGCTCAAAAATAATTCTGCCAAAAATTTTGATCAAGTTGAGGTATCATTCAATGAACCTAACTTCGTCAACTTCACAGATGCCAATCAAAGCATTTCTTTACCAGGGTTTAGCAGTCAAACCATTGCTTTACCCACCAGTTTAGGTGGTCAAGCCAGTTGCTTAGCCAATCTCACTATTCCAGTAACTGTAACAGCTAATGGTCGTTCATTTGAGACAGAATTCAATGTCTTGACTGCCGCCAATGAAACCACTGTACAAGGCACTTTCAGTGATGGTGCAGAAAACAGCAGCTCACAATTGAAATCGGTATTAACCCTTGGGAATGACGGTTGGATACGAGCAACAGACAGCGTAAACTCTGGTAACAACAGTTGGTTCACTACCAATGAAAACATTTTTTCAGACAAATCTCTGGTCACACCTTGGCTGACTTTCGATGATGGCGGAAATGTATTGGAATTTGCCATGTCTTATGACACCGAAGGAGATAGCACCCAACATTGGGATGGACTGGTCTTAGAGATGCGATTACTAGGTTCTGACTTGTGGTTTGATATCGGACATTTAAGTTCAATTCCTTATGACGGCCAACTCTTTACCAACAACACCGCTCAAACACAATTCGCTTGGTCAGGCACACAGCTTGATTGGCGGGAAGCTACCATTAATTTGGGGACACAATATACAGGTAAAACTGCGCAAATAAGGTTCCGTATGGTTTCCGACGGCACCACCTCTCAAGATGGTTTTTGGCTGGACGATATATCAATCAGTCGGGTTTATACAGCCGAACAAGCCAGTTGCGATGCTTGCATCAGTGACAATAACAGCGTAGTTCCGAACAAAGGGCTGTGGTATGACCCAGCAAGAGATGGTCACGGTTTTATCATTGAATCTTTTGGTGCCAATAACTTATTTTATACCCTCTTCTATACCTTTGACGACAATGGTGACCCTGAGTGGTTTAATTCACTGACAACCTTAGAAGGTGGTGTCTTGAATCCGGATTTTCTGACTGGAACCATCGATGCAGTGACTTATGACTACAGTGTTGACCCTGCTCTGGTTGACCCACTGGTGGGTGATGACACTTTAGATGGTCGGTTGAGTATTAATTTTAATAATGCCGATATCCGCAATCATCCTGCTTGTCAGGATGGTACTGCACGTAACCTTGACTTTTCGGCCTTGGCCACTTGGAGACTTAACGAAGTAGAACAAACCTGGTGTATTGAACCACTCATCTCAGATCAAGCCAGACCCGAACCTGATTTTGGTAGCGGCTGGTGGGCTGGGATTGATGACAATGGCTGGGGTTACTCATTGGCACAAACCGGTGATCTGATGATTGCTTTTATATTCTATTATGATGCGACAGGCAAACCACGTTGGTCAACTGGTTTAAAAACTGGCTTCAAGGCCAATGAATCGATCACCATACCAATGTCGGATGTATTTGGTTATGGCAGAACCCAACCTTTAATCGAAACAACTGCTGTATCATCTGGTAGTTTAACTTTGAACTTATCCAACATGCTCAGAGATTTAGATACTGACGGCACCACCAGTGTTGACATTACTTATCAAGGGGCTGAAGGGGGTCGTTGGTTGAGAGAAAATGTTAAAATTATGAACTTGTTACAAGAACACTAAACGCATAAGTTATTAATAAAAAAACCCAGACTAAGGAGTCTGGGTTTAATTTGTAATCAGTACAAATGATTCAATCTGTTTTCATTCAACCCATAAACCAAGTGGGGTTTAATAGGTATAAACTTCAAACAATTCATCGAGCTTTTGATCCCAAACACCATGAAATTTACCCAATTTACGTTCAGCGGGTGTGGCATAAGTATCAGCAATCGCTTGTAAAGGCTCAATAAATATACTTTCGTCTTTTCCACATGGTGATTGGATCGCACGCTTCTCTAAACCCTTTCTCGACATGGCAAGCATCTGCAATGCCAAATCCCTGACTTTTCCACCTCTGAACTCAGTGCTCAAACCCAAACGCGGCACTTCACTGCGTAAATGCTCATGCTCTGTCAGACTCCAATCATTGATCCAGTCACTGGCCATATCCAATTGTTCTTGATCATACAACAAACCAACCCACAAAGCGGGTAAAGCACAAATGCGACGCCAAGGCCCACCATCAGCACCACGCATTTCAAGAAATTTTTTCAATCGAACCTCGGGAAAAGCGGTGGTTAAATGATCTTCCCAATCTTTAATATTGGGCAGTTCACCCGATAAGACTGACAACTTGCCATCCATAAAATCCCTGAACGATAAACCAGTCGCATCGATGTATCGACCTTCTCGATAAACAAAATACATCGGCACATCTAACATGTAATCGACATAACGTTCAAAACTCATTTCCGGTTCAAACACAAACGGAATGATGCCACAGCGATCATCGTCAGTATCAGTCCAAATATGAGAGCGATAACTGACAAAACCATTACCCAAACTTTCTGTAAATGGAGAGTTGGCAAACAATGCCGTCGCCACAGGTTGTAAAGCCAAAGAAACCCTGAATTTTTTGATCATGTCGGCTTCTGAAGAAAAATCCAGATTAGCCTGAATTGTGCATGTCCTTTTCATCATATCAAGGCCCAATGTGCCAACCTTTGGCATGTAATCACTCATGATTTTGTATCGCCCTTTAGGCATATAAGCGATGTCTTCACGACTGGCTGTGGGATGAAAACCCATCCCCAAAAATGCACTACCTAACGGCTCAGCAACAGCCTTTACTTCTTTCAAATGCAAGCCCGTTTCTGTACATGTTTGGTGTACGTCATCCAACGGCGCACCAGAAAGTTCTAATTGCCCTCCTGGTTCTAATGTAATTGAACAACCATCGCGTTTTAAAGCAATCACATCATCACCTTCATATTCAGGTTGCCAATTAAACTGTTCAGCCAAACCGTTCAATATATCTCTGATACCACCTGGCTCAGCATAATGTAAAGGTTGTTTATCAGCATTGTGGAAGCCAAATTTTTCATGTTCAGTACCGACTTTCCAATCCGACTTCGGCTTACATCCTGAAGCAATGTATTCAATTAAATCATTTTTCGATTTGATGGGTTGTTGATTATTCATGTGTTTGATTTCTGTTGCCGTCAAAATGGGTTAATTATTTTATAAATTGAGACCTTTGCATAATTCTTAGTCTTTGAAAAAAGCCAATTGTTGTGCCCTTATGGTAGTTGAAAAGTTCAAGTTCACCAGCAGTAGGTGCTCTATACGACATAGGAAACACGAATAATAGCCGGCTATTAATTGGTTTTCCGGGGCTGAAACTTAAATTTTCAAACTTTTTTATATGGTACACGATTTATGCTGAAATCTCATATTATGAATCTTACCAAAATAGTCAGCACTTATGAGCACAATTTTCTTCACTCTTTACCGTCTAAAGAATTTATCCCAATGAAAATTTATGCTTTAATCTTCAGATGACTTTAAGATTCCTAATATGTTTACTTTATTGCAGCCAACTTTGGGCCGAAACAACCCTTAATGTTATTGACAGAGGCAACGGAGCAGAACCAGATTCATTAGACATCCATCAGGCACAAGGCCTTAACAGTCAAAATATTTTGATGGATATGTATGAAGGTTTAATGACCTTTGACTCTTTTGGCACACCTCAATACGGTGTAGCCATTGGTCACCAAGTCAATGATGACATGACCCGCTGGACTTTCAACCTTAACCCTCTGGCGCGCTGGAGTGATGGCAAAGAAGTTACTGCAAATGATTTCATTAAAGCTTGGCAATTAGCCATTTTGCCATCTACAGCCGCTCCTTACAGACAACTGTTTGATAATTTAATAATCAATGATACTTTACAAGTCATCAGACACAATAAACACCAGTTAACAATGGTTTTAAATCAGCCTGATGCCAGTTTACTCAGTAAACTGGTGCTACCTATCTTTTACCCCAAACCACAACATACCAATGAAATAACTGTTAGTAACGGTGCTTTTTTTCTCAAAAAGTGGGACATTCATGAGCGTATCATTTTAAATAAAAACCCCTATTTTCATGCTGCCAATACTGTTCGAACTGAAAAAGTCAGCTACTGGGTAACAGAAAATCAGAACAGTGAGTTATTGCGCTTCAGAGCAGGTGAGCTAGACATCACTGAAACCATACCAGACAGCCAAATCAAATGGTTAAGGAGTAACTTAGCTGACGAGTTGCGCATTGCACCTTATTTCGGCACATTTTTTTTAGGCTTGAATTTAAAACATAAACACCTCAGTAATGCATATTTTCGTCATGCCTTGAGTGCAGCTATTGATCGA
>CALLLZ010000524.1 GCA_938008005.1 uncultured Marinicella sp.
TTCAACCGGGTTTGCAGTTTGTAGAACCTGATTTTTTCAATCAAATGACCACGATGCATGCTTTAATCATGGTTTTTGGAGCTGTGATGCCAGCTTTTGTAGGCTTGGCTAATTGGATGATTCCATTGATGATTGGTGCCCCTGATATGGCTTTACCGAGAATGAACAACTGGTCATTCTGGATCCTGCCATTTGCATTCACTATGTTGCTATCTACTTTATTTATGCAAGGTGGTGCACCTGCCGGTGGCTGGACCATGTACCCTCCATTGGTTTTACAGGGTGGCCATAATGTTGGCTTCTTGGTATTTGCTGTGCACATGATGGGAATTTCATCTATCATGGGTGCCATCAATGTGATTGCTACTATCATGAATATGCGTGCACCTAATGTGGGTTACCTAAACATGCCTTTGTTTGTTTGGACTTGGTTGATTACAGCATTCTTGTTGATTGCAGTGATGCCAGTTCTTGCCGGCGCTGTAACCATGTTGTTAACCGACAGATATTTTGACACCAGTTTCTTTAGTGCAGCCGGTGGTGGCGATCCAGTTTTATTCCAACACATATTCTGGTTCTTTGGACACCCAGAAGTTTACATCATGATTCTGCCTGCATTTGGAATCGTTTCCGAAATTATTCCGACTTTTGCTCGTAAGCCATTGTTTGGTTATGTTTCTATGGTTTATGCCACAGCTGCAATCGCATTCTTATCCTTCATCGTTTGGGCACATCATATGTTCTCTGTGGGCATGCCATTAGGTGGAGAGTTGTACTTTATGTATGCCACCATGATGATTGCGGTGCCTACAGGTGTAAAAATATTTAACTGGGTAGCAACCATGTGGAAAGGGTCAATGACATTTGAAACACCGATGTTGTTCTCACTCGCATTTGTGATCCTGTTTACCATTGGTGGTTTTTCAGGTGTGATGATGGCCTTGGCTCCAGTGGATTTACAATACCATGACACCTACTTTATTGTGGCCCACTTCCATTATGTATTGGTAACAGGTGCTGTGTTTGGAATCATAGCTGGTGCCTATTATTGGCTGCCTAAATGGTCTGGCCATATGTATAACGAGCGTCTGGGTAAGATTCATTTTTGGTGGTCAACCATTTCAGTGAATGTACTGTTTTTCCCACAACATTTCTTAGGTTTGGCTGGCATGCCACGTCGTATTCCAGATTATTCAACTCAATTCGCTGAATTTAATATGTGGTCATCAATCGGTGGATTTGCCTTCGGTTTAGCCCAAGTTTTCTTCATCTATGTGGTTTGGAAAACGGTCAAAGGTGGTGAAAAAGCCACAGCCGAAGTATGGCCAGGAGCCAAAGGTTTGGAATGGACAGTTCCATCCCCTGCCCCTCACCATACTTTTGAAGAGTTCGGTCCAGTAGATTTAGATAAAATGGCACACGGCAAAGTCCACTGATCTGTAAATTAAATAAGATTAATTAATGAGTCAAGAACCCATAAAAAGAGTACAGCCTGAATCAGTTACTGAACAGCAAACTGTGCAAAATCGTAAAGCGGCTAAAAAAACAGCCATTATTTTGGCTCTGGTCGCTTTGGGTTTCTTTGTTTGGTCAGTTTTTATTGTGATGGATCATGCAAAGGGATAAAGAAAACAAGAAAGTTGTTAAACTCAGCTTAGTTGTAACAGTGGTTATGATTGGCTTTGTGGTGGCAATGATTCCTTTATACGAGATCATTTGTGACATCACAGGTTTAAACGGCAAAACCGGTGTATTGGCAGTTGAAGATGTTATAGAGCAGGACTCTGACCATACAGTAATCGTGCAATTTGATGGAACTGTGAACAGTGATTTGCCTTGGTCTTTTAAACCAAAACAATTTTCAATGGAAGTGGTGCCTGGTAAATTGTACCAAACCGAATACATCGCACAAAACATCTCTACAGCCGATGTGACAGGACAAGCAGTACCCAGCGTTGCTCCCAATCAAGCCTCCATGTATTTCAGTAAAACAGAGTGCTTTTGTTTCACTGAGCAACTGTTGGCAAGTGGCGAACAAAAACACATGCCCGTCACTTTTATAGTGAGTTCGGATATTCCCAAAGACATTGATGTATTGACATTGTCATACACGTTTTTTAATAAAAGTCGCATGACTGCTGATCAACAAAATGCAGGCAATGCAACACACGAAGCAACAGAAATTTAGAGGCAATAAACATGTCAGAAATAAGCAAAGATCAATATTACGTTCCGCATTTAGCTAAATGGCCTATTGTTGGCTCAATTGGTTTAACCGTCACCTTTCTGGGTGCCATTCAATCATTAAACAGCGAGACACCGATTACACCTTGGTTTATGTATGCCGGAATAGGTATTATTTTGTTCATGATGTTCGGTTGGTTTGGTGATGTCATCAAAGAAAGTGAAGAAAACCTGTATAACACCCAAGTTGACACTTCCTTTCGCATGGGCATGCTTTGGTTCATTTTTTCTGAAGTAATGTTCTTTGCTGCATTCTTTGGAGCCCTATTTTATGCGCGTACATTTTCTGTACCTTGGTTAGGCGGTGAAGGGACTGGCCTTGCAACCAATGAGGTTCTGTGGAATGGATATGAAGGTGTCTGGCCAACCAATGGACCAGCTGAATTAAATGGACGCTTTGAAATCATCGATCCGTATCATTTACCTTTGATCAATACCCTTTTGCTGTTAACAAGCTCGGTAACCATTACCATAGCGCACCATGCATTACGAGCAGCTAACCGAAGTCAAACCATCATTTGGTTAATTGCTACGGTGTTATTAGGCGCCGTGTTTTTATTCTACCAAGTAGAAGAGTATATCGAGGCTTATCAGCACCTCAACTTAACGCTTGAATCAGGCATTTATGGATCAACCTTTTTTATGTTGACTGGCTTCCATGGTATGCATGTGACACTGGGCGCAATCATGATCTCCATCATTACCATTCGGGTCATTAAGGGGCATTTCAAACCAGAAAGCCATTTTGGCTTTGAAGCTGTGGCTTGGTATTGGCATTTTGTAGATGTGGTCTGGCTTGGCTTGTTTATCTTTGTCTATATAATCTAATACAGCCAATATCAAATTTATTTACTACAAAAGCCCACCACATTGATGGGCTTTTTTGTTTAACCGGTTAATATTAACAAGTAGATTTCATTTTTATTAAGGCATTCCTGGTAGATACAAGACATCACTTTCAAACGAATGAAATATATAATACATCAACGAGTTCAATGGCCTGGCGTATGAATTACTTTTCTGAACCGATATCATGATATTTCAACAAACTTCTTTCTCTTTATTACTTGAAAACTCTATTTACTTATGAAATATTCAAGCTAAATCAATTAAAATGTACCTCAATAATTACAGGCCTATTAGCTTATGAAATACCTCATCGTTGTTATTTTATTGTTTATTATATTCAGTTTGGGCTCAGCCATGTTCTACTTAGTTAAAGGTCAAGGCAAGAGTCAGAATACTGTGCGATTTTTAACCGTTCGTGTGGCTTTGAGTGTGGTGCTTTTTTTATTCATTATAGTTGCTGCTAAGATGGGATGGATAGAACCCAATCAACCTGTTTTCATGAACCCTAAGTAGGCACCTGAGTTAATGACCTCAACAGAGAAATCATTCCCTTGGTTGTTCAGTATCATGTGGCTATTGATTCTATTGGTTATGATTAGCGCTGGATTTTGGCAGCTGAGCCGAGCCGAACAAAAACGGCAAATCAATGCCAGATTGGCCGCCGGAGAAACCAAACAACCAAAAACATCAAAGGACTGGCAATTCTTAAAAGCCTTTGATGAAGTGGAATTATCAGGTCAGTTTGTTAATACACACTTTTTACTCGACAACCAAATCATGGATGGCCAAGTCGGTTTTTTTGTATTCACATCGTTCATGACTACAGAAGGCATCTTGATGTTAATTAATCGTGGTTGGAGTGACGATGCTCAGCAAAATTTTGATCTGCTCAGGGGTGAAACTATCATTACGGCTTTGGTGGCAGAATGGCCTCGCCCTGGAGTTAAGTTAGGTGAGCAAGTAATTATCAATCAAAACATTCAACACCTCACTTATTTAGAGCAACAGCCAACAATCGAACTACTGAAACAACGACATTGTCAGCAAACCCGGACCGAAAATTGTATAATCCTGCCTCGGGTTTTGAAATTAGATGCCACTGTTGATATTGGTAAGGGCCATAATTTTAAGCGAAACTGGCAGCTGCCTAGAATGACAGTTGAAAAACACCGGGCTTATGCGATGCAATGGTTCACCATGTCTCTGGTGTTGTGTTTCATTTATGTTATTTTTGTCAAAAAGACTTATTTTTAAGCGACACCATATGCAAACAAAAACTAAAAATAGAATAACCATCATATTCACCGTATTGTTATTTACATCACCGGTGGTAGTGGCCTATTTATTAAGTTCTGGTTTAATAGATTATCAACCGGATAATACCAAAAACAAAGGCCACTTCATTTCACCATTGGTAAAAGTAGCAGACTTCTCAAAGGCTTCCTGGGTGGATGGCCTGGATCAGCATTGGACATTGATAAGAAGGGTACCTGAAGTATGTGCAAGCCACTGCCAAACCTTTGAAAATAATTTACATAAATACCGTTTAAGCTTGGGACATCGGGCAGAAAAATTAAATTTAATGCTAATCACTGATGGATTTAACTCGGAAATGCCAGATAAGTTCCCTCACATCACAAAAGTATCAATTGCTGATAATCCGGAATTACAAAACGTATTCAAGCAACTTTCTGAGGTTTCTTTAAAAGACGGCCAAGGCATGTATGTAGTGGCTCCAGAAGGGTACTTGATGATGGCTTTTACCCCAGAAAACACTTCAACAGACATTATCAGAGATTTATCCCTTTTGGTGAAAAGAAAAGGCGACTGATATGAATAAAGCTGATGTGAATAAACCCATAACAACAAACCGATGAGATTAATATGATGAGATACAGACACTTGGCTTGGTTTTCAGTTGTTTTAACTTTATGTGTTATTGTTTTGGGCGCTTATGTCCGCTTGTCAGATGCTGGCTTAGGCTGCCCAGATTGGCCAGGCTGTTACGGTCATTTGGCGTGGCCAAATGAAGCTCAAGAAATAGAGCAAGCCAATAAAACATTTGTCGAGCGAGCTGTTGAAGTTGACAAAGCTTGGAAAGAAATGGCACATCGTTACTTAGCAGGCGTACTTTCTTTGACTGTATTGGTGTTATTCATTTGGGCTTATCGTCAAAGAAAATTATATTCTTATACCCTACCATTGGTTATTTGTTTTGTGATTTTATTTCAAGCTGCTCTAGGTATGTGGACCGTTACACTTAAATTACACCCCAGTATTGTCATGAGCCATTTACTTGGAGGCTTAGCTACTTTATCCTTACTTTCATGGCTGGCATGTTCACGCAGTCCAAGCATAACACCTTACCGTTATGCAGGACATGTGCGCCAATGGATGGTCGTTGTTGGCTTGATTCTACTATTGATACAAATTGCTTTGGGTGGTTGGACCAGCGCCAACTATGCCGCTCTTGCTTGCGTAGGTTTCCCACAATGTAATGGCGTATGGTGGCCACAAATGGATTTTATCCAAGCCTTGGACTTATTCAAGCAATATGGTCCAAATTATGAGTTTGGGGTTAAAGATGGGCCAGCTAGAATGGCCGTACAAATGATGCACCGAATGGGCTTTGTGGTGGTAACTCTTTACTTCTCATGGTTAATTTTTAAACTGACACGAAACCGTGAACTGTTGCCCCTAGGTTTAAGCTTACTGGGGTTGTTGGCGTTACAAATAGTTCTGGGAATCATCAATGTAACTTATTCACTGCCTCTAGTGATTGCTACTATGCACAATGGCGTGGCTGCTTTGTTATTATTAAACATGGTGGTGTTACTTTATAAAACCCGGCAAAGCCGATCCCTATGATTAAGGAAGTACTATGAGTCAAAACAATGAGTCAATTTAAACAATATTTGGAACTGACAAAACCTAAAGTGGTGTTACTGATATTATTTACCGCATTGGTAGGGATGTTGCTATCAATGCGTAACTTTCCCACTTCGGAATGGCTTTTAGTTTTTTGGGGGATGGTAGGGATAGGTTTATCTTCAGGGGCAGCAGCAGCAATTAATCATTGGGCCGACCAAAAAATAGATGCCATTATGCTCAGAACACAACATCGGCCTTTGCCCAGTGGTGGATTAAGTGCAGGAAGGGTTTTATTGTTTGCCTCAGCTTTGACACTAATGGGTATGGCTGTCTTGGTATACTTTGTAAATACGTTAACAGCTATTCTGACTTTTTTGTCGCTGATAGGTTATGCCTTTGTTTATACATTCTATCTGAAGCGCGCAACACCTCAAAACATTGTTATTGGGGGAGCCGCTGGCGCCACTCCCCCTGTATTAGGCTGGTCTACCATGACGGGACATGTAACAGCAGATGCTTTGATTTTATTTGGTATTATTTTTGCTTGGACACCACCACATTTTTGGGCTCTGGCGATCTATCGAAAGGAAGATTATGCCAAAGCTGATATACCTATGTTACCTGTAACTCATGGCGTAAAATTCACCCAATTACATATCATTCTATATACCATCATTTTAATCATTGTAACTGTATTCCCGTTTTTAACTGGCATGAGCGGTTTAATTTATTTAAGTGGTGCTTTGATATTAGGTGGTAAGTTTTTATTGATGACATTAAAACTGAAAAAAACTCAATCACCTTTATTAGCTTGGCAAACCTTCAAATATTCTATCTGGTATTTAATGCTGTTATTTGCCTTTCTACTGATAGATCACTATGTACACATAGGTGATGTTATGCCACGAATGTTTCAGGAACCAATCATTTGAAAGGTTTGATTGACTCACATATTCATCTCGATGATGAACGTTTCGATTATGATCGCAAAGAACTGATCAAATTAGCACAGCTGGCTGGAATCAATCGATTCATTGTTCCTGCAGTTAGTGTTAATAGATTTCCAGCTGTTCTGGCATTGGCAAAAGAATATGATGCTGTAGCCTACACCTTAGGCCTACATCCATATTACATTAATCAACACAGTGCCACTGATTTAGAATTTTTAGCCCAATCGCTGCAAGATTCTGGAGCTATTGGGATTGGTGAGTGTGGCTTAGATTTTCACCTAAAAGATTTAGATAAAGACAAACAAAAATTAATTTTTGAAGCTCAAGTTATTTTAGCCAAGCATTTTAACTTACCTTTGGTATTACATGTAAGAGGCGCTGTTGATGAGGTATTTCAGGTGCTAAAAACACACAACTACTTCAAAGCTGTCATGCACAGTTTCAACGGCTCCATCGAACAAGCCAAACAAATCATCAACCAAGGTGTTTATTTAGGATTTGGACCAGCCGCATGCAGTCCACAAGCACATAAACTGAAAAAATTGGTAGAGTATCTGCCCATAGAAAACATCATGTTAGAAACTGATGCGCCTGATCAACCCTTTTATGATAGATACGGCAAACGAAATTTACCGGTTGATTTGTTGCGTGTCAATCAAGATATCGCAGCTATTAAAGGTGTTGAGCCTGAAACCATGGCAATTCAAACAACGGCCAATGTAAAACAGTTATTTAACCTATGATGTTATAAATGATGAAACAACGTTTTGGTGGTATAGAAAGGTTGTTCGGAGAAGAACAGCTAACAAAATTACAAAACAGCCATGTAGCGGTAGTTGGCGTGGGTGGCGTGGGTTGTTGGGCTGCTGAGATGTTAGCCAGATCGGGCGTTGGTCAGATCACATTGATTGATGCTGATGAGCTATGTGTTACCAACATCAACCGCCAAATTCATGCTTTGGATAGCACAGTGGGTCAATCCAAAGTACAGGTCATGGCTAACCGCATTAAAGACATTAACCCTGATTGCCAAGTCGTTTGTCATGAAACTTTTTTTATGGCCAAAACTGCTGATGAATTACTTATTGAATATGATTACCTGATTGATGCCATTGATTCGATTAAACACAAAGTTCTGTTGTTGGTGGAGTGCAGAAGAAGGAAAATCCCTGTGGTTACCTGTGGAGGCGCAGGCGGTAAAACTGATTTATCAAGAATACAAACCGCTGATTTAACCAAAACCAGAGGTGACCGGTTATTGAGGAAAGTACGCAAGGAAATGCGCAATAATTATGGTATGAAAAAAACCAAAAAATTCAAAATTCAAGCCGTATTTTTGGATCAAGAAATGGCCCTACCTAACGTGATTTCTAAAGCGGAAACGAGCCATAAACTAGATTGTGATTCAGGCTATGGAACCAGTCCTATGGTCATCAGTAGCATAGGGATCAGAGCGGCTGACTTGGTCACTGACAAACTGATTGAATCAAAATCGTAATAAATTTTCTTTTAATGTATCAAATGATGATCATACGCTTTACTTAGAACAACTGAACGGCATAAACCTTTCTGGAGTTCATCAACTTAATAAATAGCAAGAAATAAAACCAAATACCTTTTATATTTTCATTTAACCTTTCAAGTCAGCATCTTTGACATCCTTGCCTCTGGGAATGATGCTGTTTCCCAAGTAAATATTGTCATTATTGAATGACTCAATATGTAATGTGTTTATGACATGAGAACGATGGCAGCGTAAGAACTGTTTAGGCAACTGATTAAGAATATTTTTAATGGTGCTGTAAGTGGTTAAAGCTTGTTGATTTTGCAGATGAATTTTGATGTAATTACCCAAACCTTCTATATGCAAGATTTCTCGCGGATCGATGAGGTGGGTTCGCCTGTCTGCATTTATTTCAATTTTTTTAATCTGTTTAGTTTGTCTGCTCATTAAACTGTGATACAAACCATACCACTTTATGGTCATAGCTAGCATTATTGTAGTGTTGATCAATAAACCTGATCTAAAAATAGCTCTTAAATCAAATAATTCACCACCTGTTTTTAATAACAGTTCTTCATAAAATGCAAATATGACTAACCGTTGCAAGATACCAAAAATAATTAATAATATCGACCAATAAATCAAGAATTTCAGGACCTTACCAAACAATAGATATCCTGGCATCAACCAATACAAAACTAAATAGGTAGCAGAGATACGCAAGGGCAAAAGAATAAACTCTAAATAAAAAGATGCAAACAACCCGTGCTTACTGGCCCAAATTAACGCAAAAGACAAGTAGTAAACCAACCAAAAAATCACATGCGTTAATAATCTCGACTTAAATAAATAATAGTGACTGAATGTTTGATTTAAATATTTTTTCCACGTCATATGAAAAGCCCGTTTGACATAAAAGTAAGTTGATTTGGTCATATACAACACTAAGAATCATAATTTTTGAATAAGGTGGTTTTTTTATTACCCGAGAGAAAACTTATGAATTTAGTCAAATTGTATTTTAGCATGGTGTTACTGTTGAGTAGTTTATGTGTTTTAGCAGATTCTAACCCAGAACGGCGGGCAGCATGGCAAGCAAAATTTGAACCGATAGATGATTCACGACCTGGCATGGTTTTGCGTGAGATAGAGGCCGATTCTCCATTGGCCTTGGCAGGCATCAAACCAGGTGATCGATTGATTGCTGTTAATAAAAAAATCATCAGTACTCAACCCATTTGGAATGATTTAA
This sequence comes from uncultured Marinicella sp., assembly GCA_938008005.1. GTDB lineage: Bacteria > Pseudomonadota > Gammaproteobacteria > Xanthomonadales > Marinicellaceae > Marinicella. The sequence continues at coordinate 9,671 of CALLLZ010000524.1, forward strand.
CAGATGCTTTGGTGGCTAATCACAATTACCAATTGTTGTTCAAAAGAAATCAAAACTCTTTTCTGGTGAATGTTTCATTTCCCGGAATACCTAAAGAATCACATAAAGACATAGATACCATATATGATTTTGTTACCTCAGATTATGGCATTCAACAAAGGGTGATTGTTACCAAGCCTAAGGGTAATAAACAACCTATGCCTGCTGTCGTTATTCTTCAGGGCTTGAGTTGTTCAAGCATTGAAAAAATACCGAATCGAAAAAGTTCATTTATTCGCTTATTGACTGACTTGGTCGAAAAAAGTAGTTATGCAGTACTGCGTATAGAGAAACCAGGTATGGGCGACTCCGAAGGCAACTGTTCTGAAACTGATTTCAACACTGAATTAAATGGTTATGAATCGGCTATTCGATGGTTTTTAAAACAACCATATGTAGCTAACAATCAGGTTATTGTTTATGGTAACTCAATGGGTTCCGCGCTGGCACCTTACGTTGCTAATAAATTCAATTTGGCTGGAGTAATATCAGATGGCACCTTTGTCAGAAGTTGGTTTGAGCACATGTTAGAAATTGAGCGCAGGATTTTAGCCTTCAAAGGATTGAGCCAAGCTGAAATATCACAAAAAATAACGACCGAATACATCCCACTTTATTATGGTATGTTGGTAAAAAAACAGAGTTACCAAGAAGTCATTAATGACCATTTATCATTGGCAGATTCAAACTATCACCAACCAGCACACATGTATGGACGCCCAATGTCCTTTTATCACCAGCTACAAGACTTTGATGTGGCAGGAGAATGGCAGAAACTAAAAGTGCCCGCTCGAATAAGATGGGGTATGAATGATTGGATCATGAGTGAAGCCGACAATGATATGATCATAGATATCCTCAAGCAAAATGCTCACCAAGACCACCTGCTATACAAACAACCAGGTCTAGATCACTGGCAAACAATACATCAAAACCCTTTGAACTCCTTTCAAGGTAAAGCTGGTTCTTGGGATAACTCCATTAGTCAGGTCATTTTGGGCTGGTTTGAAGATTTACTGAATGAATAATTAATCGTGTTCTTTAATGCTTGTTTTGTTACAAGCATT
>CALLLZ010000525.1 GCA_938008005.1 uncultured Marinicella sp.
ATCCTAACTCCGCGTAAGTCTAATCCACCACCTAATCCCCCCGTATTGTCACTGATGGTAGATTGCCGTAGTTCAAAACCAATGGTATTTCTTGTTGTCAATGGGCTGTAACTTGCTAAGGCTCCGGCAGGAGCCAGAACATTCTGACTTACGGTAGAATTATGGACGGATGAATTAATAGAGTAAATATCAAATATTGCACCACTTTGGTTATTACTGATATTTGAATCAACCACATTAACATTTCCGTAGTATGTGGTAATTGCAGCCAGTGGGCCATTGGCACCAGTCACAGTCGCGTCAATTAAGTTTAACTGACCACTTTTTTCTACAAAAAACAAATCAAAGTCATCTGCTGCCGTAGTTTCCCGTTCTATCACACTGCCATTAGCTGCAATGGTTACAGCAGTCTCTATAGCAGCGATCCCAAATGCATATGAATTGGCAGGATCAGGACTCACAAAACCTTGTGTACTGTTCTCCGGCAATACAATGATATCATGCCCATTACCAGGTTGACAGCCACCCACACTGGCATCGGTCTCGGCAGATTCTAATGCATTCACGAAAGTACAAGGCGCACCGTTGGCAGCGATAGGCAAACTGTGTTCAAAAGCACCCACATCACATATAAAGCTGCCATCGTTATCACCATCAATACCCCTGCCTTTTCCTTCTTGGTCAGCAGTTGATCCGAAACAGGTGATGTCATTACCATCAATCGCATCAGAACCCAGCTTCAATGGGTGTACCAATTGTCCCTGACTTAAACTCAAAGGGTACAAATTATCTTGAGTGTAATTACTGAATGATCGATCACTGGCACCCAATGTTAAGTTAGATGAGCCTGTGCTGCCATTATCTCCAATGATGTTATTGGCATTGAGGTTAAAAGTTGCTACATTCCCGTTATAAATATTAGAAGTATCACCAAAAGGAGCTGACCCATTCAAAGTTGCTTGGTTGCCTGCTATCAATGAACCTGACATATTCACAATAGAGTATCCAAAGTTCAGAACACCTCCTCCGATTAAACTTTCATTATTGGTGATGGTGCTGTTGGTGATATCCAGTTGACTGCCAATACCGCCACCTCTGCCTGGACTTGAAGATGATGTAGAGGCCGTACTGAGGAGAATTGCAGCCCCATAAATAGCCTTGTTACCACTGAATGTTGAATCAGTAATACTGACTTCAGATTGCAGCAACCCTGCACCACCTGCTATGGTTGGTAGACCGCCTCCACCGCCTCCTCGTAAAGCAGGAGAAGATGAGTTATAGCTGTGCTCATTATCAACAAAACTGGTTTGGCTGATGTCAACTTCAGCAAAATAGGCTTGAAAACCAGCAGCAAACTCTCCAGTCCCAGTATTATGTCGTATCACAGTATTGGTGATCTCATGGCCTGTACCATAGGCAAGCAACACCGCTCCGTTATTGAGTGCAAAAGTACAGTTTTCTATACTTACGCGCCCATAAACTGACAGCAGACCACTACCAGCACCCTGATCGTTATCAGCTCCTGTAACGGTGGTATCACGTAAAGTCAGATCACCGCCACCATCCACTACAAACAAACCAAATTTCTCAGTTGAATGATCCGCCCTGACTGTTAAGCCATTACCCTCGATTGTGATGTTACTGTTTATTACTGGCAATCCAGCAGGGGCACTACCCCCGCCTCTGAATGCTATTGGTGGTGTAAATATACTATTGATAACAATCGACTCATTGGCGTTAACCACCTGAATCACATCACTTCCCGAACCAGCAATACAAGAACCAACTGAGGCATCATCATTGGCACTTTGTATGGCATCGATCAAAGAACAATTGTCATCAACAGAAATGGTTGCAGCATGCGCTGAACTAATGGCACATAGAATGGCACTACACAGTGCCGATTTTTTGAATTTTAAACCCTTTTTATTCATTTATAACTCCTCATCACACTTTTGGATGAAAATAATTATAAAGCAATGTATTGATCAAATCACATACAGCAAGCCATATATATATTTTTCAATAGACATAATGTGAACTCCATCAAAGAATTCATAATTATTAAACACAAGTCGACTGAACTGTGCCTGCTGACTCAACGGCATTTTTTACTGCACTTATTCTTGTCCTGCTTACGGGTATTTTATGACCTTGACTTAACATCAACTGTCCTTGCCGCCCTTGTTTTTTAAAGTTTTTAATGTGTTCTAAGTTAACCCAATATGAACGATGACAATGTATACCAGACACGTAGGACAACTCATCAATGGCATCTCTCAAATTATAGAGAATCAAAGCTTGGCCTGCCACAGTGTTCACTTCTATATAGTGAAGCTCTGCTTTAAGAAATATGACATCATTCCCTATAACTGCTGGTAACATTTTAAAAAATTCAGGTTCTGTATATACATCATCAACAGGCTGCTCTGTAGCTTCTATGCTTTCAATCGCATGAATACCGTCATGCTGATTGATTCTGTAACCCAGTATCCAAGGTGCATTCATTGCCAGCCAACTGATAATTACCGGTGGCCCCATACCGGCCATTTCATCCAATAATTGCGACAGCCATTTTTCTGACAAAAAAGTTTCTTGCCCAAATAAATAATCAAGCCACAAAGCCACAGGCGAAAAAACCACCACTCCCAATAGGCCAGATAACAACAGTTGCAACCAAGGGTTCAACCGATCAAAACTTGAAAATCGGCTCAATATCATGTGAGCGATGATCAATATAGCGATTGGCAACCCAGTTTGTAGTTGCCATTGTAAAAATGTATAAAAAAAAGGCCTGCTTGGGTCGCCACCTTCAATTATCAAAGCAAATAACACGCCCAAAACGAATGCCAC
>CALLLZ010000526.1 GCA_938008005.1 uncultured Marinicella sp.
CCGTCATACAACAAATAATTCACTCAATAATTTTTCTGAACAAACTACTGCATCATTATCACCTGTTTTTTAGAAGATCCCATTAAATGCTTTGCTTGGTTTTGATAAAAACGCTCAATGGCTTCGCGTTTCATTTTTAACGTGGGTGTTAACAAATCATTTTCCACACCCCAAACCTGATGGGAAATAAAAATATGGCTCAAACGTTCTTGGGCTTCCAGACTTAAGTTAATTTGATTTAAATACAGCTCACACTTCGTTATTAATTCTTGCGGTTCGCCTGAATATTTTGACTCAAAAGTTGAGACCACCAAAAAGGGTTGAGTGAAACCATCACCCATCAGGATCACCTGTTCTATTCCTAATGCTGATTGAAACTTTTGTTCAATGGGTGAGGGTGCAATGTATTTGCCTTTACTGGTTTTGAATATGTCTTTAACTCGACCGGTAATGTACAGAAACCCATCAGAATCTATTGCTCCCAAATCCCCTGTGTGCAACCAACCTTCTTCATCGATGGTTTCCTTGGTCAAATCGATTTGTTTATAATAGCCTTCCATCATTGCTGGATTTCGCAACAACACTTCACCGGTGTCGGACAATTGACATTCACAACCTTCGATAACTCGACCCACACTGCCAGTTTTTGTATCAGTTTGCTTGGTCATATGCGACAAACCACAGGTTTCTGACATGCCATACGCTTCATTCAGCTTTAAACCTAAATTCCCATACCATTGCAACACATCTTTGTTTACAGCGGCTGCAGCACACAAAGCGTACCTGACCTGATGAAAGCCCAATTTTTTCAACAAGGTTTTTTTTAACCAAGACCCCAGTATAGGCAGGCTCAACAGTGCATCCAAAATTCGAGAGCCTCCCAATTTACCTTCAATGGCGTTTTTAATCTTAGTCCAAATCCGTGGTACACCAAAAAAAATTGTCGGTGATGCAGTTTTTACATCTTCAGTAAAATGATCCAGTGAACGGATAAATGACACATGTGCGCCATGATACAAAGCAGCAAACTCTACCGCCATGCGTTCAGCCACATGAGCCAGTGGCAAGTAGGATACAAACCGATCTTTTTGATTGATTACAACGATACTTTTTACCAAATCCATTGAAGCTTGAACCGCCCGACAAGATATCATCACCCCTTTGGGTTCACCCGTAGTTCCCGATGTATAGATAATACTGACCAAATCATGTGACTGGTGTTCAAATGAGTGTTCAATAACCGAGTTTTCATCTACCAATTGTTGCCAAAACAATAAACCTGGATAGGGTTGGTACATTGCTAATTGATCTATGTCCTGATCACCAATTGCCCTCTGTAGTAAATCAGTGGCTTTGGTCGGTTCTAGCATCTTACCCAAAAACACAGCTTTGGATTCTGAATGTTTCAAGATTTTATCTACCATTTCAGTTGATGCTGTCGGGTAGATTGGAATCGATATATGACCTGCCATTTGAATGGCTAAATCAGCCATAATCCAGTTCGCACAATTCAGTGAAATGATCGCAATGTGACTACCTTGTGGATAGCGACTTAAATATTGCGCCACACGTGACACTTCATTCAATACCTGTGACCACGTATATTCAAAGATTTGTTCTTTGATTGGTTGCGTTAGGTAAACATCGTTAGGTTTTACTTGAGCCCAATGAGTTAATCGATTGAGAGGAGATTCAAATTTAGCAGCACACATGCAAAGATGATATCACAAAAAAAAAGGCTGCTCAGTTAACTTTATACTTGAACGATAAATCTAAAGTTTAGGTTCAAAATTTTGATTCAATCATTGCCTGTGCTGCAGCATTGCCTGATGCCCAAGCCCATTGGAAATTGAAGCCGCCCAAATGACCGGTCACATCTACCACTTCACCAATAAAATATACATTCGGTTGGCTTAAACAAGCCATGGTTTTCGAAGATAACTGTGTGGTATCCACACCACCCAAAGTCACTTCGGCCGTCCTATAACCTTCTGTGCCAGACGGTTTGAGCTGCCAAGCATTAAGCAATTGAGCTATTGTTGATATGCTTTCTGTGTTTAGATTTTGTAAAGGTTGATCATGCCAATCAGGGAATTCATGAGTGGTAATGGCTTGAGCAGGGTTTTTGGCAATGAATTGACTGAACCATTGAAGCAAAGTTAATTGCGGCGTATTTTTTTTTGCTCGCAACAATTCTTCATAAGCATCATGTTCTGGTAATAAATTCACTTGCAAACACATCCCTGATTGCCAGTAACTGGAAATTTGTAACATGCAAGGCCCACTCAAGCCTCGATGAGTAAACAACATCTGATGTCGAAAACGCGGAGCCGATTGATTCGCAGGTAATGAAACCTCCACCGATACTGCAGTCCCGGACAAATGGCTGAATAAGTCTTTATAATGATCGGTGAAAATAAATGGCACCAAAGCAGCTTGTTTGGGATTTATATTTAAATTCATTTTTTGGGCTAATTGATAGCCAAAACCAGAACCGCCCATTTTAGGAATGGATAAACCACCAGTAGCAACAACCAACCGTTGAGCTATAAACTCACCAGAGGATGTCTGCAGCATGACTTTTTCATCACAATCCACTTCAATTACATTTGTATTTAAACGGATTTCAACTTTTCCATTACTGCATTCATCTAGTAACATATTGAGGATGTCTTTGGACGAACGATCACAAAACAACTGGCCCAGTTCTTTTTCATGATAAGGAATCTCATGTTTATCGACCATTTCAATAAAATGCCATGGCGTGTAACGGCTCAATGCTGATTTACAAAAATGTGGATTATCTGATAAAAAATTATCAGCTGAGGTATGTAGATTCGTGAAGTTACAACGACCACCACCAGACATCAGTATTTTCTTGCCTGGTTTATTAGATTTTTCCAAAACCAACACCGTCAAGTCATTTTGGCCAGCAATCAACGCACACATCAAACCGGCAGCACCAGCCCCAAGTATGACAACATCGTAGTGTTTACCTTGGTTCATGCTTTAAAAACACCATTAAAAAAAACGCAATATGAAAAAAAAATCTAAACATCTGTGGTTTTGTATGACACATCCAATAAATCTATTTGAGATCTCTACATATGTTAATACATGCCAGAAATTAATGTCAGCACAAATAATTTTAAACTTTTAAATGTCATATCTGACACATATAATATCTACTTTGTACACAAGGAATATTTTCATGAAAGGACTTTTCTATTTACTGCTATTAATAAACTTCACCCTTTCGCTCAAAGCCGAAGTGTTTAATTCAGGCAAAATCCTCAACATACACGGCAAGAAAAACCAATTAGCTGAAGATGAAGGTTATTTATATTTGTCACTCAATACATTGGTAGATATCACTAAATTTTCACTTAACCCTGTGGGTTTCGGTAAAAACATTAAATTCGATGACATAAAAATCGGTCAAAATCACGCCTTATTGAAAGTTAAAGCAGGCGAATATTTTTGGCAAAATCTACAAATTTATACTGGCAGAGGAATGCTCAGAAACCAATTTAATAAAGATGACTATCATTTCACAGTTAAACCTGGAGTCG
>CALLLZ010000527.1 GCA_938008005.1 uncultured Marinicella sp.
AAACTAATCAAGGACATATATGAACGCCTCGACTAATTCAAGTTAATGTTGTTAGTTTTTGGGGTTTTACCCCAAACCCCACTGCTCGCCGCAGAGGCGTGGGATAGAAGAAAGGTAATTTTATGTCAGATTGAAAACAACAAAGCCAGCAAAAAACTGGCAATGTCATAAAATAAGATGACTATATACTTGAATTAGTCGAGGCGTTCATATATGTCCCAGATTAGTTTTGCTTGGTGTATGAATTCAGCAAAAAAAACAATAAAACGAGAAAGGTTCTTTAAAACCTTATCTAGAATAGATCGAAAAATGTAGATTTAAAGTTATTAGCTCATAAAACCTAAATCACGTGTTGCGAAGTTATTTAAATTTGGGAAAATGCTATCTAAATCATTATCCCCTACCCCCATCCATTTTGCCAATGTTGCCATCATTTGGTCTACGCTGGTGGTTGGTATTTGTTGTCCTCTGGAAAAACTCCAGTTCTGATCACCGTCGTCATCGGCATCTATTTCAAGTTTGGGGTATTTACCAAATACCCTTCCACCATTGACAGCGCCACCAGCCACAAGCTGAACACCGCCCCATGCATGATCGGTGCCATCACCATTTGGAGTTAAAGTTCTGGCAAATTCACTGGTAGTAAACAAAGTCACCTCATCCTGCGCGCCAATTTCCTCCATCGCCTGAATAAAATAACCGATGGCTTGACTTAACCGCCCCATCAAAATTGGATGCTGAGTTCGCTGACCATCGTGAGTATCAAAACCAGGCAAGCTGACATAAAACACTTGTCTACCAGCGTTAATGCCTGCAGCATCAACTCTACTCGCCTTGATCAACCTAGCTATCATACGGACTCTGGCTAATAAATCGTTGTTATGAACATCACCATCGAGAGTGAATTGAGGTGATGGGTAGCTGTTATTAACCGGATCGAAATTACCACTTGATTGATATGGTGTATTAATTCGCCCCCAGCCATCCCCTGAAACAGTCGAACCTGAACCTCGACTGATTACAGTATTGATGACTTCAGCTCGGTTCCCTGCATTTGATAATACTTGGCTGTAACTATTAATAAATTTATTATCAGATGTGTTTGCCAATAGCTCGTTCAAGGCATTTCTGCGAACTTCGCCAGCATTGCCAAAGTAACCAAACAAGGGTTCTGCTCTACCAGTGTTCATTGTATAAGGGTTAGTTAAACCTGTTGATATAGAACCACCTGTTTGAAACAGGTTGTTGCCTGATAATGAGACTTGAGGTGGGAGTACAGTATTATCTGAACCAGCTGGTATTAATTGAGCCGTTAATGCACCACCCCACCCCAAAGGAAACTCTGCTTCCATTCTGCCTGTGGCCCATTGCTCTTGTTGTTGAAAATGAGAACCGACTAATGGTGGTTTGGGTTTCAAATCATTTTCATATTCAGTTTTACTGATGGGTTCAACCAAGGTGCCAACATTAGCAATAAATGACAGCTTTTGTTGGTTAAATAAAGTCTGAATGCCGGGTGTATCAGGCATACCTGCTTGAGATGATTGATCAAAGAAAGCTGGGTTTAAACCATATTGTCCTGCCGACTGATTGAGACCAGAGGGAGCAGTAATAGGTAACATATCATCAAAAGGATATGCAAACCCAATACCACTTGTTACCAAACCACCTCTGGACTGTAGATAAGTGTCATACAAGGAACCACTGTTCATAGAATCTCTTGGCATCAACATATTATATGAATCATTGCCACCATTTAATTCGATACAAACCAAAGCTTTATACCCTGAACCAGCACCTCCTTTAGTGGCTGCATCCATGGCAGCGTTTAATCTATTTAACTTAGCCATTACCGATGAAGACGCGCTCATCCCCGCAGCAACACCCATCCATTTTAAAAATTTTCTTCTGTCATTATTATTACTTGTCATGAGTATACTCCTAGCGCTGAACAGAAAATTCTGGTGAGTTGTAAATCAGGTGAATCAAATGCAAAACCTTCAACCTATGGGGTGCCCCATCGAAACCACTTTCCAGTTCTGTTTTCAATATACCTTTCATACCTGTTGCCGGAGTGAAAGTACCAGACATCTTGCCATGCATCAGGCGAACATTAAGGGCCTCAACCATACCTTCAAAATCAGCAGGTATGGCATCCAAAATGGCTGGTGGAATATAGGCACGATCAGTCGGTGCAACAAAATGAAAGTCATCTCGACAATTAGATTCTGTAGCCCCGTCCCTAACTGTTCCGTATCCGGAACAAATAACCGTTAAAGAATCGTTATGAGTTCTTACTGCAGTTATGTCATTCAATATTTGAAATTCTGGTGAATACAAATCAGCAGAAGATAACTCTCCTGGTTGACTGTAATCCGGGGTATAAAAATTAAAGACTGAATCGGCACCCAGTGGACGTTGGCCATAAATATCTTTAACTTGTCTCATGGTATAACGCCATTTTAACTGGTCGGGATCAGGTGAAACAGTTTCCATTGCCCTAAAAAACTGAGTTAATTTAATTAACGGCTCTTTCAGTTTACCAAAGTTACCATCCTGATCACCAAGCCTTGCCTCTGGATGTAAGAGCACAGCCTCAATCACTGCACTCAAATCACCGCGAACACCACTGCCATTGTTATTAAATACACTTGCTATATCTTCAATGTATTGTGGTGAGGGGTTAGAAGTAATAAACCTTTGGATTAACTGACGTGACATCATAGGCCCGACATTTGGGTGATAGAATAAAGCATCCAGAGCGTTATCCAATTCATCATCACAATAATCTAGGCATTGTTGCTGTTGTTGTGCTTGTGTAGGAGTCGGGTTAGCAATATTAGTTAATCCGTCACAGCTTATATCAGAAGGAGGTAGTGGGCCACTACCAATACCTGGCCAAAATCCTATGATTCGTTTATCCCTATAGGGTTCACCATCATATGGCGGCAAGGCCGGCCTCTCAGGAAATAATACACCATTTATTTCCCGACCTGTATCATGAAACCTAGGATAACAAACCATAGGCGCATATGCATCGGGGTGCCTAAGTCCTGGCACACTGATTATGGGTATGGGCGGAGAAAAAAAGTTCGTTAAATAAAAATTACAATTAGCTCCGACACAAACATCCCCTTGGTGAATTTGACAATCACGACTCATATCAATACCCAAGTAATTGATATCACCACCTGAACATGGAATGGTGAAACCAGTCAGAACCCGAGACAGATTGGTGATGATATTTTGATCATATGTGGGTATCGGCTGAATACCTGGTTGTGAAGTATCACCATCTATTAATGTAAAATCAGAGTTTCGTTCTAGTAAACCAATTGAAAACAGTTGCATGATCTCACGTGCGTAGTTTTCATCCGGTTCAATATAAGTATTTGTAACTGGCTCTATGAGTTCTTTTTTTCTGTTTTGTCGATGAGAAAGGTAGTAACCCATGGCAGGGCTTCTGGTTACATCCTCTAGTAGGTCTCGGTAATTACCAAAAGCATTCCTCAATAAGATGTCATAGTATTCCGCTATAATAACATTCCTAGATTCAAACACTAAATTCTCATCTGATATCACAAAAATTTGCGACAACGCAAAGGCCATTCTTTGCCTGAGTTGATCTGGGGACGTAATGGCCCTCTTAAACCAAAGCGCTCTTCTATCTAGTTTACTGAGTCTGGGCGTGCCTCCATTGGTAGCAAGCTCAATCGCCAAAAGTTCTAATTCACGGCGATGTAGACTGATCGGTATTTCTTGCTGATTTCTTATCCACAACAAATAACTTGAGTCACTCAAAGCAGTGATTTCACTTTGTATCTGGCCAAATGTGGCTTGCTCTAAAAACCGAGAGGCTTGTTGACTGTTTCCGGGTGTTTCGAAAGGATCAAAACCACTTATAAACAAAGTGTCTTGGGCTTGGACATTAATAAAAAACAACAACAGAAAGATTCTACGCAACATACCACTCCGTATTAGGCATTTGTTAAATTAATTAGATTAAATTTTGATGTAATTAAAACCATTTGGCTTAAAAAATTATAAATATGAATGCAATGTAAATTGTGACCAACATCACACTTTATATAATGATCACAGATCAAATAAATAACGTATTTGCCAAAACAAACTTTCAATTTTGATTAACAAAAAATAACTAAATCATCAATAAAACAACAGAAAGTAGAATAGGAAGTAGCTAGAATTTACAGATCAGCGAAAAAATGCAATTTTTCTGTAATAATAGAGAAGCTAAGTGATTGACTTTAAAAGAAATGAATGGTCGGAACGAGAGGATTCGAACCTCCGACCCCTACAACCCCATTGTAGTGCGCTACCAGGCTGCGCCACGTTCCGAAATATTTCGCGTATTCTAACACAAAGAAAACCAGAAATGATGTGAAAAAGTTTAAGTTATAGAAGGTGAAATATTTACTTCAATAAATCGAGTATTTCTTCCAATTCAATACGTGTTTGTTGAATCACCTGATAGGATTTACTGGCTTCTTTTTCAGATACTTTACCGTTGAGTTTCTGTCTTGCACCAGAAATGGTGTAACCATGATCATACAGTAAGCTGCGGATTTGCCTGATCATCATCACATCATTGCGTTGATAATACCGGCGATTACCTCTGCGTTTAACTGGATTTAAATTATCAAATTCATTTTCCCAGTATCGTAAAACATGTTGTTTCACATCACACAAAGTTGATACTTCACCAATGGTGAAATATCTTTTGGCTGGTATGGGTGGTAGGGATTTATTGTGGCCTTGATCCAGCATATGTCTCTATCGTGTTCCTTAGTTTTTGTCCAGGCTTAAATGCCACAACCCTTCTGGCCGAAATGGGGATTTCTTCCAGTGTTTTTGGGTTTCTGCCTGGCCTTGACTTTTTATCTCTTAATTCAAAGTTTCCGAACCCAGATAATTTAACCCCATGACCGTCTAGCAACTGTGCTTTAATGGTTTCAAAAAACACACTGACGAACTCGCTGGCCTCACGTTTATTCAGGCCAACTTCCATATACAATATTTCTGCTAAGTCAGTTTTAGTGACGGTCTGTATCATGATCTAATTTCTGCGTTAATTTGTTCTGATAAAAAGGATACAGCTTTTGATACCAGTTTGTCTACCTCTTTATCTTCTAAAGTTCGATTTTTTTCCTGAAAAATCATAGCCATGGCGAGACTTTTAGACCCTTTTTCAATATTATCACCTTTATAAACATCAAATAGGCATAATTTATCTAATAAAACACGCTCATCGCCCAAACTGTTTTGTACAGCCGTTTCCACCTCTGACCATGTTACTGAGTCATCAATAATTATAGATAGATCTCGTCTCACTTGCGGGTATTTTGATACGCTTTGCCAGACAGGCAACTGAAGACGTTGACTTGCATCAACCATTATTTCAGCCACATATACTTCTTGTTTGATCTTCATTTTTTGGCAAATAGAAGGATGCACTTGCCCCACATAACCTATTGTCTGGTTATCCAGTTTAACTTCAGCTTGTCTACCTGGGTGCAAATAGGCTTGTGATGAGACACTGAACTCAATCCTTAAGCCAGTGCCCGAAAGTATCGTCTCAACATCACCTTTGAGGGTGAAAAAATCAACTTTCTGATTATTCACCGACCACTGTTCAGGCGCTTGTTGTCCTGTTTTTGCTAACAATAAAACGTCTTGTTGAATGATCGCAGCAGACTTACTAAAAACCTTACCCACTTCAAACAGTGCCAAATCTTGGGCTTGTCGAGCTAAATTTGATTTAATGTTAGCCAATACCCCAGGCAATAAATGTGTGCGCATCACTGCCATATCCTTATTCAATGGGTTGGCCAAATCAAACCTACCTGTATCCAAACCCAAATCCACTAATTGCCTCTCACCAACAAAAGAGTAATTAATGACTTCTTGGTAAGACATATCAGCCAGTTGCTGTTTCAAAAACCTCAGTTGTTTAACTTCTTCTGGAATCACACCTATGGCATCACTTGAATGCAAGCGATGAGATGGCATTTGGTCGTAACCAACCACCCGCACCACTTCTTCTATTAAGTCTTCAGCAATGGCTAAGTCAAAACGCCAAGAAGGGGATGATACAGACCACACATCATCAGCAAAACCAGTAACAAAACCCAAACCTTCAAATATTTGACTCACTTGTTCAGGTGCTACTTCAAAACCCAATACTTTGTTTAAGTGAGTGACAGACAATTGTACATCTTGTTGTTTAGGTATGTGTTGTTTCGCCTGTTCAATATGAATGGGAGCCACTTTCCCGCCACATATTTCAGTGATTAAATCTGTGGCACGCTCTAATGCAGTGATTTGTAAATCCCAGTCTACACCACGTTCGAAACGCAAACCCGATTCAGTATGAACACCCAGTTTTCGAGATTTACCCATAATGGTTGCTGGATCAAAGTATGCCGACTCTAAAACAATGTCTTGAGTTTGATCATTAACACCACTGTCTAACCCACCAATCACGCCTGCAACAGCCAATGCTTTACTGTGATCTGCAATAACTAAAAACTCAGGGGTCAGCTTGGCCATCGATTGGTCAAGTAAAGTAATTTCTTCACCGTCATTTGCCATTCTGACAACGATTCCACCATCAACTTTATCTGCATCAAAGGCATGCATTGGTTGACCTAATTCAAGCATTACATAATTAGTCACATCGACCACAGGATGTATAGATTTTATTCCACAGCGGCGTAATTTTTCTTTCATCCATAAAGGTGTAGTCTTGGAGCTATCTATGCCTTTAATAATCCGACTGCCGTAAATTGGGCATTGTTCAGGCGCATTAAGCTTGATTTCAATGGTATCGTCAATACTGGGTTCAGTTGTTGTAACAATGGGCGCATTGATTGATAAATGGTTTAAAGTAGCCATTTCACGGGCAATGCCTCGCATACAGAAACAATCTGCTCTGTTTGGCGTCAGGTCAATATCAATAATTTGGTCATCTACCTGTAAATACTCCCGTACATCAACACCAACTGGAGCGCTGGCTTCTAATTCAATGATACCATCAGACTCTTGGCTGATACCCAGTTCGACTTCAGAGCACAACATCCCTTGTGAATCGACCCCACGCAACTTGGATTTCTTAATTTTGAAATCACCCGGCAATACCGCTCCAATTTTGGACAAGGCTGTCTTTAAACCAACCCTCGCATTGGGTGCACCACAGACTATTTGCAAAGTTTCGTCACCGGCGTTAACTTCACAAACTTTCAATTTATCGGCATCCGGATGTTTTTCGCATGCCACAATTTCTGCCACCACTACACCTGAAAAGACACCAGCAGCTGATTCAACGCCATCGACTTCTAGTCCTAACATGGTGAGCTGTTCCATAACTTCATCTGTGGTCAAATCATATTTAACCCACTCTTTTAACCAATTTTCACTGAATTTCATTTGCTTTCTCCTGCAGCTTGAAACTGGCTTAAGAAGGCCATATCATTTTCAAAAAAGTTCCTTAAATCCTGCACGCCATAACGCAGCATAGCAAAACGTTCAACACCTAAGCCAAAAGCAAATCCAGTGTATTTTTCTGGGTCAATTCCGCCCGATCGCAATACATTAGGATGAACCATGCCACAACCCAAGACTTCCAGCCAATTGATACTACCATCATCTTTTTTCCATTCCACATCGACTTCCGCTGAAGGTTCTGTGAAGGGGAAATATGAAGGTCTCAACCTGATTTGTAAATCATCTTCAAAAAAAGCATTAACAAACTGGTTCAAGACACCTTTCAACGAAGCGAAGGTGACGTTCTCTCCAATCACCAAACCTTCAACCTGATGAAACATCGGTGTATGTGTTTGATCCGAATCACTGCGGTAAACTTTCCCTGGAGCAATAATTTTAATCGGTGGCTTCATGTTTTTCATCGCCCTGATCTGCACAGGAGAAGTATGTGTTCGAAGTAAATGACCATCAGGAAAATAAAAGGTATCATGCATCGCTCTGGCAGGATGGTGGGCAGGAAAATTCAGCGCTTCAAAATTATGAAAATCATCTTCAATCTCAGGCCCAGTTACCACATCAAAACCCACTTGTGAGAATAAATCAATGATACGCTGCATGGTCCTGCTTACTGGATGAACCCCACCTTGGGTTTGCTTCCGCCCTGGTAAAGTCACATCTACCGCTTCAGCCATCAGTTTTTGATTCAGCTCAGCCGCCATTAACGTGGTCTTTTTACTTTGTATGGCTGTAAACAGTTGTTGTTTGATTTGGTTGATCTGTGCTCCAGCTGATTTACGATCTTCAGGGGCGAGTTGACCCAATTGTTTCAACTGTATGGTTACACTGCCTTTTTGGCCCAAAAATTGCACCCTCACATCATCCAATGCTTGGGCTGTTTCTGCCTGTTCAATTTGATTTAAGCCATCGGCCAAGATTTGTTGCAAATCACTCACTTTAATTCTCTGTTAGTTGGTTTTTATGTATTTCTGTCAAGCATAAAAAAAGGAATCAGTTATACCACTGATTCCTCTTATCGATCTCACGTCAGTCCAAGCCTGTTGAGGCTTAAACTATTTTTTATGACAATGCAGTTTTGGCTTGTTCAACTACAGCAGCAAAACCTGCCTTGTCGTGTACAGCCATATCAGCAAGCACTTTACGATCTAAAGAGATATCAGCTTTTTTCAAGCCGTTAATAAATCGAGAATAGCTCATGCCGTTATTACGTGCACCTGCATTGATTCGAGTGATCCATAAAGCACGGAAAGCTCTTTTTCTGGTTTTACGGTCACGATAAGCATATTGACCTGCTTTGATGACCGCTTGTTTAGCAACGCGGTAAATTTTACGGCGTGCATTGTAATAACCCTTAGCTAATTTAAGGATTTTTTTATGTCTTTTACGGGCTTGAACGCCTCTTTTAACTCTTGCCATGATTGTGCTCCTTTAATTATGCGTAAGGTAATAGTCTTGTTACTGATTTTTCATCAGCTTCGTGAACCATGCTGGTACCACGTAAATTACGTTTACGTTTGGTGCTCATTTTAGTCAAGATATGACTTCTGAAAGCATGCTTTCTTTTGAAGCCAGACGCGGTCTTTCTAAAGCGCTTTTGAGCGCCCTTTTTGGTTTTCATTTTAGGCATAATGCCCTCCTGTATTTTATTTATATACTCCAGCAAGTAGTCGTTATCGACTTTTTTCATACTTGACTCGCTGGTCAGCTTATTATGTGTCTACGAGAAGGCTTCTTTTTGCTGCGCAAAAAACCGTCTTCACTGCGAC
>CALLLZ010000528.1 GCA_938008005.1 uncultured Marinicella sp.
AGTTGGTTGAGTACTTCAGTGGGCAAGGATCAAGTTCAAATCAGTTATGAATTGTATATAGATCCTGAAATCAGTTTGAAACGAGGAGTTAATAAGTATAATCGCGATGCCATGTTTTTGACGCTGCGTAATTTGAGAAACCTGCTTGATAATCAGAATTAATTCCATAGTGTATTAGACCAAAACGGACAAAGGCTTCGACTTCGCTCAGCCAACGCTTTATGTTCACTGAGATTGCTTTAATAATGATTTACGTTCACTCAACAGTCTATCTTCACTTGGACTGTATTCACAAAACGATTTACGTTCACTGAGCGAAGCCGAAGTGAACAAATCTGATTCACTGTATTAAATCCAAAAAAATCAATAACTGTCCTGAAATTATATTTTCGATCTTCGTTGAAACTCAACTCTCCATGGATGACCCAGTAACCAAATAGGGCTGCCGAAAAATGATGGTAGGATTGGGCTTTTTTTTATTAAATGTCTGCAAATTCAATAAGGATTAAATATGATCGTTAACTGACTATTTATCAAGTCTAGTTGAGTCCAAGCAATGGATAGGGTGATTTTTAGCTCGGTATGGGTCAAAATTTGGTTTCGCAACTTGAATTATCTGCTCTATTAAACTGAATTCGCGGATCTTTAAAATCATTGGCTTCGAAACTGATGATTTCATCGGTGCTGATAGAAAGCTTAATGATCCCACCTTGATTATCAGTGGTCATAAACGTTAGGTGTTCTTGACCTTGTTCACTGCCGATATCGATCGGTAACACTTTAGAGTGTTTGATTTGCTCACCGTTTTCAACACCGTAAACAAGGTTGATGCGTCGTTTTTGCACAATAACAGCTTCGAGCATATCTTGTGCACCACAACTTAATGGTTTATTCATAGAGAAAAGCTTATCATAGACCCTTGGTGACTTGTCAATGGCAAGAGGATATGACAACAGAATTTAATGTTAATTTATTGAAAAAGATTTGTGGTGGTTTGGACGCGGATGGTTATGTGGTTATTGACGACGCTTTTCCACTTGGATTTATGATTCAGTTACAAGGTCAGGTGAAAAAAATAGCAGTGGATGAGTTTAAGCAAGCTGGCATTGGTAGAGCAGTTGACTTTAAAACCGATACCCAAATTCGAGGTGATAAAATTTCGTGGTTAGATGAAAATGACAAAGAAAATCAAAAATATTTTAACTGGATAGAAACGCTGCGAGTGGAGTTAAATAAACAGTTTTATTTGGGTTTGTGTGAATATGAATGTATGTTTGCTCATTATCCTAAAGGGGCTTTTTATCACAAACATGTAGATGCATTCAAAAAACCTAACCATCAATTTAAGGCTCAGAAGAGGGTTGTCAGTACGCTGTTGTATTTGAATTCTGGCTGGAATGCTGAGGATGGTGGTGAATTGCTTTTATATCGACATAATGAAGAGAATTCTTTTAAAAAAATTTTGCCAGAGTTGGGTCGATTGGTGATTTTTCTCAGTGAGGAATTTCCCCATGAGGTTTTGCCTGCTAAAAAATCACGTTATAGTTTAACTGGTTGGTTCAGGAGTCAATCTTGAGTTTTACCTATATCTATGCGATAGGAGCTGCCCAAGGTTTAATACTGGCGATTGCTTTGTGGAACAAAAAAGTGAACAAGCGAAGTAACCGGGTGTTGTCAGTATGGATGTTGCTTTTGGTTGTAGATTTGTTTATGAAGGTAATTTATCTGAATAATCCACAAACTGTATTGCTACCGGGTTATGTGTTAGTTACTTTTTTTCCATTTTTATATGGTAGTTTTTTTTACTTATACATCAGAAGCATTGCTGTAAAAACCACACTCAGGTGGACCGATATGGTGCATTTTTTTGGTTTTACCTTTATGGCCGGCGCAAATATACATTGGATTTTAAACCCATGGGAAAACGGCCCAAGGGCATTTGGATATTTTGATTTAAGTTTGTACTTATACAGTGTCAGTTACGTGGTGGCTGGTTTGATTACCATCAGGCGTTACCGAAAAAAACTTGAACAGCAACAATCCAATACCGATGGCATAGCTTTGGTTTGGATTGATGTGATGGCTTATTTTCAGGCCATAATTTGGTCCGTTGCAGTTTCTCAATGGTTGTTGTCAATAACCACATATAAAGTATGGGTTATTTATCTGGTGGTTGCTATTTGGATGACAGTGATGGGGTATTTGGCTTTGTTGCAACAAAATATCAAGCCGTTAAAGACAATAGAAATGCCAGCCAATGTTGAGGATGAACGATTTCCTGAAGTGGATGCAAAGTTGACTCAATTAATGGAAAAGGAGCATCTTTACTTAGAACCCGCCTTAAGTATAGCCCAGCTGGCAAAAAAGTCAGGCTACCCTGAATACCTGGTTTCTTTGGTGATCAATCAATTGCATCAACAAACTTTCAGAGAATATATCAATGAATTGCGTGTTATTGCTGCTAAAAATTTGCTAAAAAACCCCGAAAACAAACAAACCATTTTAGACATTGCATATGATTGTGGTTTCACTTCTAAATCAACTTTTAACAGTGCATTTAAACGCATCGTTCATTCCACACCCAGTGAGTTCAAATCGGCTGCAAGGTCATGACTTTCTTTTTTTGTCGGTAAATGATAATTTCACATACCAGTAAGTTCAGAGTCCAACACAACCAAGCAGTGGGTAGGTAAACAGTTAGGAAAGGTAACTGTAATAATCCCAGGCCGATACCCAAGTAAATTCGCAATGTGATACCGGCAGCAGTTAATGCCACACTTCGATAGATCCATTCTTTATGTAGCGCTATCTGACCGTTGATGGCGTGGTAGAAAGCCAGTGCTGTGGTGATTAACCACAACAGGGCTAAACAAGCAAAACCAGTTTTCGCGATCCAACCACCATCCGCATTGATTGCCATTAAAAGTCCTGAAATGCCTCCAAAAAGAACGCAAATGACATAAGTTAGTCCTATGATCCTGTGTGCTGACTTGGATCTTTTTCTGAGTTTGCCACTCAGTTGAAAAGGTACCAATGCCAATGCCAATCCACCAGTGAATAAATGTACTGGAATAACCAAACCTTCGGTGGCTAGTTTATATTGGAACTTATTAAAGGGATTGATGGGTTGGTGAACCAGGTTAAAAGCGTAATAAGCCACCCCGAAACATAAAACAGTAAAGAGGGCAAATAAGCCATATCGTATAAATGTATGCATATAAAATCCAATTGATTAATAATGGCTTTATTCTTATGTTTTTAACTATTTGGGTCGTCTGATTTGGCTGTTTAGTACCTTTTTTTTGGTTATTTTCATCTGGCATGTCCTGAATTTTTCTGCAAACGCGTAATAAGGAAGTAATTAACAAAGGCAGAGAAACAATGGAAAAGACACACAAGGTATTATGTTTGATTTTGGTATTACTAAATTTTGAAAGTTCAATGGCTCAAAATTTAATAGCTAATGGCACATTTGATTCAGACATCAGCGGTTGGAATAATCCTTTTGTAACATCAGAGTGGATACTTACTGAAGGTGGGCCCATATCTGGTGTGGGAAGTATGAGAGTTTCAACATCAATCAACAACAATGCAGTGTTTGGTATGAATTCGAATTCAATCGCGGTTATGCCAGGTAAATGGTATTTTACTTCTGCGTGGTTTAAAACACCTTCAACCAGTGTCAGTGAACGTGGTTTATACCTTATAGAATGGTTTGATAGCAGCGATGATCAAATCCAACAAGATTCAGTTGATGGAGGTTTTGGGGTGGATGATGATGTTTGGCTGCCATTAGATGGCTATTTTAAAGCGCCTGAGAATGCCAGTTCCATGGTTATGCGGTTGATGTTGCAAACTGGATTTCCAGGTCAGGTAGATGATCCATTTGGCTTTTGGGACGATGTTTTTGTTTTAGAAGAAAGTATCTTTTTCAATGGTTTTGATTAACTGTCAAGGCCATCAATTGTTGATTTAAGTCTGCCACATGTTGACCCCAAAACTGATGGGTGTCGAACCATGGAAAAGCAGGCGGGAAAGCAGGGTCTTGCCAACGCCTGGCTAACCATGCAGTGTGATGAATCATGCGCAAAGTTCGTAATGATTCAATCATACCAAGTTCTGAATGTGGAAAATCTCTGAATTCGCTGTAAGCAGCGATTATTTTCTGTAACTGTAGTTCCTGTTCATGACCATCGCCTGATAACAACATCCAAATATCTTGAATGGCTGGTGCTGATCTGGAATCATCAAAATCAACCAAATTAGGAATGTCATCACGCAGTAGAATATTCCCGATGTGTAAATCCCCATGAACACGGATGTTTTTCGCTGCTTTGAGTTTTTCTGATACACAACTCATGATGCTTTTACATACAGTCATATAAGCATTTTTATGTTCAAAGGGAATAAAGTGTTCAGCCACAAATTGTATGGCGTCATGGCCAAATGTTTGTGCATTCAATTCGGGACGGTGCTTAAATGGATGTTGTGCGCCTATATTGTGTAACCTGGCCAAGGTTCGTCCCATGATGGCAAGGTTGTCTTGGTGATCAAGCTCAGGAGCATAACCGCCTTTTCGGGGGAACAACGCAAATTGGAAACCTTTATATGTGAACAGACTTTCATTTTGGGAGTTTTTTAACGGTGTTACCACAGGAACATCATGGGCTTCGACTTCAAAGCAAAAATCATGTTCATCTTGGATTTGAGCTGGGCTCCAACGCTCAGGTCTGTAGAACTTGACAATCAAAGGATCGGCATCTTCAATACCAACTTGATATACACGATTTTCATAGCTGTTTAATGCAGTAACACTGCCATTGACTTGATGCGCTTGTAATTCTATGGCATCCAGAACAGTGTCAGGGGTTAACAGTTCATATGGGTGTGGGTTGGGTTGTGACATCTGGGCATTGTAACAAAGTTCTTGCTATCTATTCCTGGTCAAATTGAAGTACCCACTCAATGGAGTTTTGTTAGAGCCTTAGTGGTGCATTATAATTGGGGAAGCTGTGAGTTTTTTTGTTTATTGTATTGAGAGCTTATATGTTGGAACTTTTAGTTAACTATCAATCGTCGGTATTGATTTTAGGCTTGACCGGTGCCCTTTCTTTGGTGCAGCTGTTGTTATTTGATTTGATGGCTATCAAGCTTAAACACCCACCTGGTTACCCAATAGAAAGCAGCCATAAAAATTTACTCTTCAGGTTATCAAGAGCACACGCCAACACCAATGAAACCATGGGTGCGATGATATTGTTATTCTTATTTTCGGTTTTCAGTTCAGCCGATCCTGCTTGGGTCAATAGCTTAATGATTGGTTACTTCGCGGCGCGCGTAATGCACATGGTTTGTTATTATGCAAGCTGGGCTGCTTTACGAGGAGTGGTCTTTGGATTGAGTTTATTGTGTTTAATCGGTTTGTTCATTGTCGGCTTAATGGCTGTGTAATTTATGTCTTAAACACATGTGCAACACACGCTGATAAGACAATTGTCTTTGTTAATACATTCAGACAATAGACATAACCTGGTTTTGATATCGTGGGTATACCAGAGTAAATACGGAGCAGTAGATGAGTGCTGAAAATAAACAAAAAGAAACTGTCACTGAAATGAGTGCTTCTGAACGGACAATACGTGCTTTTGGACCTTTGGGGATTGGATTGTTGCTTGATTTGGTTGATTTAGCTACCTTTGGTGCCATTGGGTTTTATGCAGGGCCTATTGTTGGTGGTTTATTGGGGTGGTGGTTGGCGACGGTTTATCGCTTTGGTATATTAGGCCAATGTGTGATTATTCTACTCACAGCTGTATATTTGATGTTTCCAGCTACTGAGCTATTGCCATTAGCAACCATCGTATTGGCATTGATCAAGTTTGCTGATAAGAAACGAGTAAAGAATTAAATAAAAATTTATATACAATACCCGTGGTGCATTTGGAACTTATTAACATAAATCTAGCTTAAATTTAGTTAGATTTTTCTATTTCGAACTACGTTCGAGCCCGCTTCGCTATGGATTACCCGGTCAAGCCGGGTAATGACGATAGTTTTTGATGTTTTTTTAATCAAAATCACTCCAAATGCACCACGGGTATACAATATGTAAAGAAAGCCTGGATTTACCAGGCTTCTTTTGATTGGTTTTATAAAATTTAATTTGTTATTTGAGACAATAACTCTGGGTTAGTTACTAAGTCACGAACTCCATGTGCTTTATTCTCGTTGAAAGGATTACTTTCGCACCATTCACTTAAACTGTTAATGTCAAGTTTGGTGCATTGAGGTCTTACACTCCAGGTAACCTGTAATGGCGAACATTGTTGTGCATTATACTTGGGCCCCGTTGTGGAACCAGCAAACACAATAGGTGTACCCGTGTTGTTAGGTATGTTTTTGGCTTGATGGTAAACATTACTTGTTTGTGGGCCTGCATATCGTAACTCATCAAAGTTCATGGCGTTTTTGTCATTAACTACTGTGAAAACCTGTGTTTCAACACGCAAAGTAGGGTTCGCACATTGTTCGGATAAACAAGAGCCTAAGCCTTCGCCTGGCTTAACATCACACGAGCTGTGTACCCAATGCATTTCAATGGTGTCACCAGGTTTAACGCCTTTACACATGTTCTTCTTCGGTTTTTTCAATTCAGCGGTGTTTAGGGTTCTACTTATCGAACATTGATATCCATTGGCTTTGCCGTCTTCGGTTTTAGCTAGAATAGAAAAGCTTTTGGCTTTATGTTCTGCGTTGACATGGAAATGCATGTTACATAAGTTCATATTTCGGTAGTCGTCAGCTAAAGCAAAAACTCTTTCATTGGTGCCAGCTGTTGAGTCAATGTCTCGGGGTGTTTGAGGACCAAATCCTTGGCAAACATCAGCAGCCATTGTGATTAAAGGCATGACGAATAAAGTGGGGCTTAATAAAAATAATAAATTCTTTTTTTTCATACAAAAACTCTCATTGATTAAAACTTAGAGACAATTATACCTGTTAGTTGTATAAAGGACATCACAAAAGCAGTGCTTAAAAAAGGCCCTAAACTTATATATTAAGCGCAGGGCCTCGGTTCAATCACATGGATGTAAAAAGATTGGTTATTTAAGTATGCCTAACATCAATGTGTTCATTTTCTTCACATATTCAGCAGGATTTTTCAACTGTCCGCCTTCAGCCAGTAAGGCTTGTTCGAACAACAGTTCAGACCACTGTTTAAATTGATCATCACTATCAATGTGTTCAATGTGCTGAATCAATGGGTGATCTAAGTTGATCTCTAATGCGGGTAATTGACCAGGCATCGCTTGACCTGCTTGTTCCATTAATTTTTGCATATGAATCGCCATGGCATGTTCATCCATAACCAAACAACTGGCAGAATCAACCAAACGAGTTGATGCTGTGACTTCGCTGACAT
>CALLLZ010000529.1 GCA_938008005.1 uncultured Marinicella sp.
AAACTATTGGCAAAGATTAAGTCTACGCCAACCAATCGAATTCCGTCCAAGAGCACTTGAAGCTCATCTACCGCATTAGGTTGAATTTGAACTTTGCATTCAATAGAAGACGAGTTTGGGTTGAGCCCGCTTATTGAAAAAGGTATTTCTGTAAGCTCCACGGTATTGCCCACGCTTTGAACACTTTGCGTAAGCTCGTCTAATTGTGAGCCCAAACAGCCTGATTCGGCCCAAGTAATGCATTGATATGTTAAGTCCACATTTATATCACCATTTGTGACACCAGGCTTGCCTGTCGACTCTAATAGTATATAGCTAGAGACAGTCATGGGCAGCACTGTATCAATGTTTTGGCATTGACTCAATGCGTAGGTGGTACTTACGTCTGATGTATCAATGCGTACGGAGCCAGAAATGGGTGAACCCAATAAATCTGTGTTGCTCGCCACAAAAGTTGTGCCTAATGATTCACTTCTATTTGTCCCTGAAATCTGGTATTGCCAGAAATCATCGATATCTACCCCTTCACAATCATCAAAGTGACTGTTCATGAAAAGATTGCCTGCATCGATACGAAATTGATATCCAAAATTAATATTTGCATTGATTTCATTGAAAAATTCATCGGTCAAATCATCAGAGACTTCCAATCGATACAAACCATCGGCTAAAGTTTGGTTCAAGCCCAATGTGACCGAAGGGTTGTTATTCGTCCCACCAAGCACAACGGAATTGAAACCTAGTTGGATATTATCATCAGCATAAGGTGCATCAAAGCCTTGGTCTGGGCCGGCAGAAGTTAGCCAATAATTCATCAACTCATTTGTTCCAAACATCGCTTCTGAAAATACCACACCAACACTTTCAACATCGGCTTGTGGTACAGATTGACAGGCAGTCAAATCACCACCATTAAGACTGACACTGGTTACTTCTGGAGACACTTCATCAACAAATTCAATGGCTCCAATGTCACAAATCAATCCCTGCGGCCGATTGATACCCGAAGCATCTTCCGACGGGCACAAAAGATCATCCCCTGCATTAATCAAAACAGATCCTGGTAAAGGGCTGAAAACAGGACCAAAAGCTACATCATCTATTTCATCGCTAATGAGAGAATTAAAAAACACATTCAATCTAAAAATGAAGGTATAGTCAGGGAGGTTAATAAAAAAACAGTTAGAGCCGTTCATGGAATACATCTGTTTGATACTTTTTTTGACCAGCTATCTGCTGACTCACGAATTTTAAATCAAGCAGTTGGTTACTTAAAGAAACCATGCTATATTCACCAGACCAAGATAAACATGAAAGCAAAAGAAGTCGGTGAAAAATGGCCTTGGCATCAAGATTATATCTACTGGAGAAAAGAAGATGGCCTATTAAAGCCAAACTTGCTCAATGTTGCCATTTTATTGAGCCCAGTTACTATGCAAAATGGTCCGTTATGCCTGATACCCAAAAGCCATAAACTAGGCTGTATGACCAATGTTTTGAATGATAAAGTCCCAGGGTGGAATGGCAATGTTTCAGTTGACCTTACATACCAAATTGAACCTGATACAGCCACACAACTTATGAAAAAGAACCCCGTGACTCATTTTATTGGGATGCCAGGGGATGTCATGTTTTTTGATCCCATGACAATTCATAGCTCCGAACTGAATAAGTCAGATATGAACCGAGATATTTTTCTATTTACTTATAATACTGTTGATAATTTACCAACTGTAAATAAAGATAGGCTCCGCCCTGATTTTTTATGTTCTAGAAAACACGCTCCTTTGGAGACAAGTAACCAATTTAACATACTTGATTGGAACAAATAATTATTCCCCCCCCTTCTGTAACCTCCAACGATGTATTTTTTACTGATTTCTTCCAAAATAAATACTACTAGAAAAGAAGAACGCCAAAGCTATTAAAGAAATCAGAGCAGTTATTATTCCTGAATTTCGTGAGCGCAACCAACCTGATATACCAATACTGGCAATCAAACTGAGAACACCTACTCCATAAGCAGTAATCATGCCTTCCCACAGCAAATTAATCTTCGCAGGAGAAGGAACAAAGGGTAAATCTGGATGTAGAGCCATTATTAATCTCATTGACGCTATAACCGAGATAAGAAAACCACAAGCTGCCAACGCAGAAACACCAACAATCCAATTAACAAATTTCTTAGAAGAGCTAAAGACAACAATTGTAACCAGAATAGTGACAGAAACACCGCCTAAAAAGGCTCCAATAAACGACATTTGCTCAGCTGCTGCTAAGACATAACTGGCTGTAATCTCTTTCATGGTTAATTTATAAAGTTAGAAATGGTTAATGATACTTACCTTATTGTTGTTTTATTGTTTTTTGTAACAACCCCATCAATAAAGCAGGTAAAAAGGTCAGGCTTAAAAACGTTGAAACAAAGATACCACACATCACGATTATGCCAACACCACGATACAATTCCGTACCCTCTCCTGGTATCAATACCAAAGGTGCCAAGCCAAAAATTGTTGTGGCAGTAGACATCAAGATGGGTTTAAGGCGTTTCTGTACAGCTTTTCGAACTGCGCTTTGTACTTTTTCTCCTTGGTTAAGGAAGCGCCTGGTTTGGTCCACAATTAAAATCGGGTTATTGACTACTGTACCCAGTAAAATCAGAAAACCTAACATAGTAATCATATCAAAGGGTTGGTGGGCGACACCCAGTCCAGCAGCACTCAGTAATGAGCTAAAACCATTAACTGCAATCAAGCCAAGCAGGCCGCCAGCCATACCCATAGGTACAGTGGCGAGTATAAACAAGGGGTAGCGCCAATGGGTAAAAATCGCTACTAATAACAGATAACACAACACGATAGCGACCAAGAAATTACTGGATAATGCAGATTTGGTTGCTTCCAATTGGTCAGCAGCTCCACTGATGCTGACGTTGATGCCTTGTGTGATACTGTCTTGCTGCCATAAAGTGGGTAAAAGTTCATTACGTACCTTTGACTCCGCTGTCTCTAAGGCCACATCACGGGGTGGAATGATATAAACCGTAACTGTTCTTTTACCATCGACACGACGCACTGAATCGCTGTTTTTGCTGCTAACCAAATCTGCCACCGCATTCAATGGAATGACGCCACCTTGAGGTAAGGTTAATGGGGCCACTGCGAGGGCTTCAATGGTTTGTTGATTACCTGCATCACTGAACAAAAACATGTCAACTTTATCGTCATTTAAAATAAATTCATCCACATAAGCACCATCACTGATAGCCGCCACCGCATAGCCAAATTCTCGATTACTGATACCAAGCTCTGCTAGCCTTTGCCAGCGAGGGCGAATTTCAATCAAAGGTTGATTCAAAGTCAGTGAACTGGGGTCAGAGTTCAGTTGTGGTTGATCAAATACGTTCTCAGCTTCAGCATAAACCGCCTCAGCTGCACGATATAAATCAGTCAGTTGGTTACCGGCCAAATCTACCGCCACTGCCCGCGTTCCTCCATCGTTACTGGAAATAATTGACCCGCGAGATGAAAATGCGCGCATGTTTTCATAGCTTCTAAACTTTTCCGTAATGGCATCCATCATTGCATGAATATATTTGGGCTCTACAGGCGCACTGAGCACCCAAATTCGGCCGATTGATATAGACATGCTGTAATAAGCCAAAGGTGGCATGTTGGTATCACCATTTTCGAATGCATCAGCTTCAGCATCGAGGTAGTTTTTAAAATATTCGCGCAGGTCCTCCCCTATTTTTTCCATCTCAGATAAGTTGTAACTGGGCGGAGCAAACATCATTGAAAAAGCTTTGGGCTCTTCTCCCTCTGGTAAATATTCAGCTGCTGGCATCAACACATAGGCACTGCCTAATATAACCACAAAAAAAACCAGCACAAGCACCCTGGCACGATTTCTACTGGCAATAAAAACATCGACAAGTCGAGTCCAGTACTGGCCTAATTGCAGAGACTTACCTGGAACGTAATGCTCTTTACCCAAATTTGCCATGGCTACAGGAACCACAAATATTGCCACCAACATCGAAGCCACAATGGCACCTGAAATCGCAATGGCAATATCTGAATAGAGCTGGCCTGCTTCTTGTTGGATAAATAATATGGGTGCAAAAACCAAAACGGTGGTCGCTGTTGATGCCAAAACAGCTGGCCATACCTCTTTGACACCTTCAACTGCTGCCTGATACCGACTGTGTCCTTTTTTACGGAATTGCATGATGGATTCAAGCACAACAATGGTGTTATCAACGGTCATTCCAATGGCAAATGCCACCCCAGCCAGAGATATCACATTAATAGTTCGGCTAAAAGCCAGTAATGCCAAAAATGCTGCGATGGTACACACAGGAATACCCATTACGCCCACCAAAGTCGATCTTCCAGAACGTAAAAAGAAAAACATCACCAATGTCGCTAACATGGCCCCAAGGGCTAAATTGGTCCAAACATTCTCCAACGAATTAGACACATACTGAACATCATCACTTGAAAGCTCTAAGACCAAACCATTTTGCGTTAATAGCGATTCATTCAGTTCAGCCACCAAAGGCAACAAAGCCGTCTTGATTGCTATCACATTGGAACCACTTTCACGCCTGACTGATAACGATAAACTGCGTTGACCATCGGCAAAAGATAACCTTCGAGTTTCAAAATGATCTAAAGTAACATCAGCAATATCACTGAGTAACAAGGTGCTGTTTTGGTTTTGATCTATAATCAGGTTTTCTAACTCTGAAATATTTTCAAAACGGCCCACCACACGTAATAGATAACGGTTTTCGCCACTTTCTAAATCACCTGCTGATGAGTCAGAATTTCTTGACCGTATCGCATCTCGCACTTGACTGAGGCTAATCCCACGTTGTGCCAATTGGGCTGTATTAACTTTGATTTGTATTTGTCTGGCTGCACCACCACGCACATCAACTTGCGAAATACCTGAAACACTCTCCATTCTGGGACGGATGTAATCATCAGCAAAATCACGCAACATATCAATATCCAATTGCATCGGATTTCCAGCCAATGGAACTAATCTGAAATGCATGAAAGCGTTACTGGAAAATGAACTGGAAAATAACCTGGGTTGATCCACATTTTCTGGGTAAGTTGGCACCTGACTTAATGCGTTACTGACACGTATCAAAGCTTCGTTTACATCGACCCCAAATGGAAATTCCAATTCGATTCTGGCCGAGCCCATATCAGCTGATGAAATCATCCTCTTTAAATTAGGTAAACTGCGCAAATACCGCTCTTGTTCAATCAATATTTCTTTTTCAACATCTTGAGGCGTTGCGCCTGGCCAACCAGTTTGTACTGTGATGGTCCTGACTTCTAAATCAGGAATCATTTGAACAGGAATGTTTATTGAGGCCACCACACCGAGGATACAGGTGATTAATACCAGTACAGTAACCAAAACACCATTTTTAACCGTAGACTCAATCATGGTTATTTATCTTGGACCACATTGACATCTACCAGAGCGCCCTCTTTCAGTAACTCAACACCACTGATAATATAAACCAGATTTTTAGGTTGGCCATAAATGGCAACTTGATCACCAGGCATATTGGTGTATTTGGTAACCACCCTTTTGGCCCTGTTATTTTCGACAATAAATACACTGCTGTTACCATCCGGATGCTGCTTAATTGCAGCACGAGGTAAGCTAATCGCCGTTTGTATATTTTCCGGAAAAGTAATTTCTGCCGTAGCTGACATCCCGGCAACCAAATCTGTAGCCACACTGTCAGGTAAATCAATTTGCGCAGCAAAAGTTCGTGTTTGATTGTCAGAAAATGCGACCAATCGACTTAAGGTAGCAACGATAGATTCGACTCCAACTGTATCCGGTATCACTTTGACTTTAACTTGATCTGTTTGTTGTAATAGTTTGTAGTATTGTTGTGGAATTTCAATTGATAACCTCAAATCTCTTTGAGCTATCAAGGTCAGGACAGAACTTTGTGGAGTCACCCACTCCCCTACGTCCACATTTCTTAAAGCGATTACTCCAGCAAACGGGGCTTTCAAACTATGTCGTTTTAATCGTTCTTGCTGAACATTATAGACAGATTTCACTCTGGCAATTTCTACTTCTGCATTGGCCAAAATGGCAGCCCGTTGAGCGATTAAGGTTTTGGCCACCACTTGTTGAGCTGATAACTTTTTAACTTCATCATATAAGCGCTTAGCCTCCTGAAGGTTTAAATCAGCGGCCTTGACTTCAGCACTTGCACCAGCGAGCTCTAATTTTGCCAGTTGATTGTCTAAACTAAGCAGTTCTTGCCCTTCTGTAACCACATCACCCACTTCTACATTTAAAGTAGCTACTCGGCCAGACTCCAATGATGACAGTTGTGCATGTTGTTTGGCTTGTATCGTTCCAGGTAACTGAATGGTTTGTTTTTTTTCTATATGCTCTGGATAAATCACATCTACTTTGATTGGATTCTGAGCCATGGCCCCTGAAAACGGCAAAATAAATAGAATAACAAAGTAGTACAAATGTTTAATGTGCATGATCGAATTTGTTGCTCTTGTATTAGAGGTTAATTGTTTAAAGAAACATAAGAATAAAAGTGTGTTTTTTATTTTCTGCATGGGCCTTCTATTCTAGTAAAAACCACCCTGTTTTCCACTTCTTTTATCATTAAAACCAGTATTTAAACAAATACTGGAGTTGTATGATACGAATTACGGCCATAGATTACTGCAACTATATTTACTCTATATAAACTCTAATATCCATTCGATCCAATTTTAGAACAGTTTTGCATCTGCATAATCAATTATTGAAGGCTTTACCTTCTTGCGGCTTTTTATTTAAAAAATATTCCAAAACTAGCATATTGACAGTCATACCGAGGAGATTTCCATAAGTGTGAAAAAATTGAATCAGATTGACGTTATTCTGTGCTTGTTCTCCCAAAACAATCACTAAAATCAATTCAATGAATGCAAGTGTTACTAATGACAAGGCAATAGCAACTGCTCTAGACACCCACCTGCGATGACACCTTATGTTGCGATTTAAAATGTGTTTAACAGCTAAGAAAAAAGCAGCGCACAAACAGAAACTTTGGATGCCCAAAGAAATATACCTCA